>JASMMN010000090.1 GCA_030748155.1 Phycisphaerales bacterium | reverse complement strand
GTGGAGAGCCGGGAACAGAGCGACACCCATAAAGACCCCTCAGCACGAGTTCCATCGGCTCCCGAACCCGTACACTGCGGCGTCATGCAAAGACGCCCTGAAAAGGAAGAACCTGTCGGCGGACTCTCCGCCAGAGTGCTGCTGCAACTCAGCGGCGGCGTGCTCCTGTTGATCGCGATCGTGGCCTTGGCGGGCGGGTTCTTCGACACACCCCCAGTCACGACACCCCCGGCGAGCACACCCCCGACAACCACACCCCCGGCGACCAAGGCCAAGGCTCCGGCCGCCCAAGCGCCGCCACCGAAACCGCCCGAGCAGTTTGTTCCGGATCCGGCGGATGCCGAGCGGTCCGTTCAAGTTGAACTCGATCCGCCCGCCTACGAGTTCGGGTTTCTGCGGCCAGAAGAAGTCCGGACCCGCACGGTGCAATTGACCAATCGCGACACGACGCCGGTGCGGCTGAAGGGGACTTGGCGGGGATGTTCATGCACGACGCTCGACGTTCGTCCCATGACCCTTCAGCCCGGTGATTCGATTGCCGTCCCCGCCACACTGACGGCAGGGATGACGCCGACCTCCAAGGATTCCAGCGTCAAACTCGAAATCATCGGCCGTCCACCGATCACGCTGCCGACCAAAGGCGAGATCATCCGAGGCGTTCGAGCGAGGCCGCGGGACATCAGTACCTACCGTTCGCGGGACGGCAACGCATACACCTCGACGGGTCGCCTCATGGTCGATGCCCCTGAGGGTCCGCCGTTTCGGGTGCTGTCGGTCAACGGCGAACCTCAGCAGACAGAGCCCTCGCCCATGCACGCAATCGCATGGGACGTGAGTGACTATGACGGGACAACCGGTCTGAACGCCGAGGGGCAACCGGTGCCGCCATTCTGGCTGGTCGAGACCGATCATCCCGAGACGCCAGTTCTCGAGATTCCCGTGCGGCATCGCTCCATTCGGATCACGCCCCGGGGTGATCGGCCGTGGTTCTACGTCGAACAGCGTGCCAACGTCGGAGGCATAGAGCGAGGAGGCTCTGGGACGTTCACGCTTCCGGTCAAGTGGGCCGGAGGTAAGACGTCGTCTTCGTTTCGTGGCGTGCAATCGTCTCGATCCGAAAGCGATCTCTTCGAAGCCGTTTTGATCGGGAAGGAGGACAAAGGCAGAGAGACCGAGGTGACCATTCGTATTACGCCCGCACCCTCGACATCAGGACCCTTCCAAGGGGAGATCATCCTCGAAGGAGATGGGTTCGAGGCACCGATCCAGGTCATCGGTCACGCCGAGCGAGCGAGCAGCCCATGAATGTGACGGTGATCCTGCCTGCCGCTGGCAGTTCCGCTCGGTTCGGGCGGGACAAGTTGTCATGTGATCTTGGCGGGCGACCGCTGCTTGTTCGTACGGTCGAGGCATTCTCCCGAAGGTCCGAAGTCCAGCAGATCATTGTCGCTGGTCCGCCGGGCGGGGGGTTTGAATCCTTCGCGGACCGTTTCGGTCCGGTGCTCGGCTTTCACGGCGTGCTGGTCGTGCCCGGTGGCGAGCGAGATCGGTGGGAAACGGTTTCACTGGCGCTTGCGGAGGTTGCTTCAGATGCCACCCATGTGGCGGTGCATGATGCCGCGAGACCGTGCGTTTCCGATGGCATGCTCGATCGCGTGTTTGAGGCCGCAGCGAGCCTTGATGCAGTGATACCAGGCGTGGTGGTCTCAAGCACCATTAAGGAGATCGACCAGCAGGAGGCAACCAACGTGGCCGAGGCCGATCTGTTGGTGGATTCGATTCTCGGCGAAGAGACCGCGCCACGCCTCGAGGTCCATCCGGTCCTGCGAACGGTTCCGCGAGATGGGCTGGTGCTCGCTCAAACGCCGCAGGTGTTTGCTCGACAACTGCTGATGGATGCCTATGCCGGTGACCGCGGCGAAGGTGCTACCGATGACGCCTCGGTGGTGGAGCGATTTGGAGCAAGCGTGCATGTCGTGCCGGGTGATCCCACCAACGTGAAGGTGACGCGGCCAGAGGATCTTCGTCTTGCGGAATTGATCCTGAGGGCGGGCACGGGTGCCGCCAAGGGCCGATGACGGGCGTCGGTGCTCCCCGGAGCGGCACAGACCGCTTTTGGCAGAGGAACCCACGCCGACGGACCGATAGAAACCATTCGTGACGCAACTTCAAGACAAGACCGCCAATACCCATGCCTGCGAGGTCAGCATCATTGTGCCGACGTATCAGGAGGCGGATGCCCTTGGTCCGCTGATTGAGCGGATTGGGGCCGTTCGTGGGGGGGGACTCGATCTCAAGGTCATCATCGTCGATGACAATTCGCAGGATGGCACCGAGGAACTGATCGCGTCGATTGGACTCCCATGGGTCAGGCTCATCACACGAACCGAAGATCGCGGACTCAGCAGCGCCGTCTTGTGTGGTCTCGCTCAAGCCAATGGTCGCGTGTTGATCGTGATGGACGCCGATCTTTCCCACCCGCCCGAAGTGATTCCGAACTTCATTGCGGCACTCGATGGCGCCGCGGACTTCGTCGTGGGGTCGCGGTACGTCCCCGGCGGCAGCACCGAAGACGGGTGGGGTGTGCTTCGGTGGATCAACTCGAAGATCGCCACGTGGATGGCCAGGCCGTTTACAACCGTACGTGACCCGATGAGCGGGTTTCTCGGGTTTCGACGCGAGACATGGTCGGCTGCTGTCGACCTGGATCCGGTTGGTTACAAGATTGGACTGGAACTCATCGTCAAGTGTCGATGCCGTCATGTCACCGAGGTTCCGATTCACTTCTCGACGCGGCGATATGGCCAGAGCAAGTTGTCACTTCGTGTGCAACTTCAATACCTGACACACATCATCAGGTTGGCGAGGTGGAAGTTTCCGGGCTGGTCGAGTTTTGTTCCGTTCGCGATGGTCGGCCTCTCCGGCATTGCGGTGTATGCGTTTCTGCTGTGGCTGCTGCAGGCATGGTTTGGCGAGCGTATTTCTGAGGATCTGCAGATCATCATCGCCATTGCGATCGCCATGGTCTGGAATTTCATCTTTGATCGTTGGTTGGCGTTCTGGTATGCGAGGCGACGGTCGATCGTGCGTCAGTTCGTCGGCTTCCTTGCGGTGTGCTCGATTCCAGTGATCGTGAACTTCTTCGTGACCCGATGGCTCATCGACGACCAGTTCGTGACGCCTGCTGCTGGAGTAGTCGGGGCGTTGGTTGGCTCAACCGCCGGCGTGATCTTCAACTGGGTGGTCGTCCGGGCGTTTGTGTTCCGGACTCAGACGCCGGCCGGAGGCGATTGAGCAGTCTCAGTTTCGGGTACTCAATTCGCGTGGTGCAGGGTGTTCGGTTTCAAGGACTGCGCCAGTATGGCTGGACCTGCACGTGGCGATGTCTTCCGGAGTTCCAGACGCCACGACCGTGCCTCCGCCGCTGCCACCCTCGGGACCGAGGTCGATGATCCAGTCAGCGGCGCGAATGACGTCGAGGTTGTGCTCAATCACGACCAGAGTGTGACCACGGTCCGCGAGCCGGTTCAGGACCTGCATGAGCCGGTCGACGTCGGCCATGTGCAGTCCGGTCGTGGGCTCGTCGAGTATGTACAGCACATGACCCTGCTGCCGGACACCGAGTTCCCTTGCCAGTTTGACTCGCTGCGCTTCACCGCCGGAGAGCGTCGTGGCCTTCTGCCCGAGTTGGATGTAGCCAAGACCCACATCGTTCAGGCAGGTGAGCATGCGATGGACCGGTGGGTGGGCTTCGAAGAACGAAACCGCATCTTCTACTGTCATGTCCAGCACATCGGAGATCGTCCGGCCTCGCCATTTGACTTGCAGCGTTTCAGCGTTGTAGCGGGCGCCCTTGCAGTCTTCACACGTGACGAACACGTCCGGCAGGAAGTGCATTTCGATTCGTCGCACCCCTTGACCCTGACACGACTCACACCGTCCACCCACGACGTTGAAACTGAAACGCCCGGGTTTCCATCCACGGATGCGGGCTTCCTTGGTGCGTGCGAAGAGATTGCGGATGTCGCCGAAGATGTTGGTGTAGGTCACGGGGTTCGAGCGAGGTGTGCGGCCAATCGGTGACTGGTCCACTTCCACGACGCGATCGATGCGGCGCAGACCGGTGATTCGGCGATGCTTGCCGGGAGGATCGGTTGCGAGTCCGAGTGCCTTGCGGACTGCTCTGAGCAGCACGGTGTTGATGAGCGTCGATTTGCCGGAGCCTGAGACGCCGGTGACGCACACGAGCCCTCCAAGCGGGATGTCCACGTCAATCCGCTGCAAGTTGTGTTCGGCCGCGCCGCGAATACCGATGACGTTCCGGGGGGAAAGCGGGCGGCGGGCCTGCACGCTCGTCACCGACTTGGCTCCGGAGAGGTAGGCGGTCGTCAGCGACTCCTTCGATTTCATGACCTTCGCAAGCGTTCCCTCGGCAACCACGCGGCCGCCGTGCCGACCGGCCAGCGGCCCCATGTCGAGCAGATGGTCCGCTGCCCGGATCATGTCTTCATCATGCTCGACCACCAGCACGGTGTTGCCGATGTCGCTCAGGTGTCGCAGCGTGGCGATCAGCCGGGCGTTGTCGCGGTGATGCAGACCGATCGTGGGTTCGTCTAGGACATAGCACACGCCGACGAGTCCGGAGCCGACCTGTGTCGCCAGACGAATCCGCTGTGCTTCGCCCCCGGAAAGTGTCGAACTGCCCCGGTCCAGTGCGAGGTAATTCAGTCCGACCGATTGCAGGAACCCAAGCCGGGCTCGAAGTTCCCGCAGAATGGGCGAAGCGATGGCGGTGGATTCCGTTCCGAGCGTCAGTTCGGCAAGAAAGCCCGCCGCCTCGTCGATCGTCAGGGTGCAGAACTCGGCGATATTGCAAGTTCGTCCACTCGAGTTCAGGAGAACGTGCAGGCTGGATCTGCGTAGTCGATGCCCGCCGCAGGTTTCGCAGGGCCTGCGGGACATGAAGGCATGCAGTCGTGCCTGTACTCGCTCGCTCTCGGTTTCGTGATAGCGGCGGTGGAGGTTTGGCAGCACGCCCTCGAACCTGAACTTCTTGATGTCGGCTGCGGCTGCCCCCTGCAGCAACAACGTTCTGTCGGCGATGGAGAGTGCCGAGAAAGGTGTCGATCGCGTATTCCCGGTCCGCTCGCAGAACTTTCGAAGTTGTCTGGCATACCAAGTATTGAGCCGACGGCCATTCTTGGTCCAGGGAATGATCGCGCCATCGCCGATGCCCCGCGAAGGGTCGGGAATGACGAGATCTTCATCGAAGGTTCGGTTGGATCCCAGCCCATCGCAGGTGGGGCAGGCACCCCAAGGCGAGTTGAACGAGAAGATCCGCGGCTCCAACTCCTCAAGGCTGCACTCTGGGTGGACCGGGCAGGCCATCCGTTCGCTGTAGACGGTCGGCGTCCAGTTCCCGTCGAGTTCCTGAAGCACGTGCAGCACGCCGTCTCCGGCCCGAAGAGCGGTTTCCACGGAGTCTGCCAGTCGCTCTCGGGTCTCGGCTCCTCGAAGAATGATGCGATCTACGACCGCTTCGATGTCGTGTCGCTCGTGTCGAGCGATGCTCAGCGGGTTTTCGCCGCCTTCCGCCAAGGCCTCGCGGATGTCGATCACCTCACCGTCGACTCTGGCCCGCACGAAGCCGCTGGCCTGAAGGTCCTGCATCGCTTCCTTGTGGAACCCCTTTCGCCCCCGAATGATCGGAGCGCACAACATGAGTCTGGTGTCCGCAGGCAGCGTCATCAATTGCTCGATGATGTGCGAGGCGTTCGTGCGTTCGATGGCGTGCCCACAGGTGCCGCGGCCCTTGACGGCCCAGCAGGTGGGTGTGCCGCAGCGAGCAAAGAGCAGCCGCAGGTAATCGTGGATCTCGGTGGTTGTCGCAACCGTCGAGCGAGGGGTGTGTCCACTTCGTCGCTGCTGGATGGCGATGGTTGGAGGGAGACCGTCGATCGACTCGACGTGGGGTTTCCGCATCTGCTGCAGGAACTGCCTCGCGTAGGCGGTGAGCGACTCCACGTACTTTCGCTGTCCTTCGGCGAAGATCGTGTCGAAGGCCAGCGACGACTTGCCCGATCCGGAGACGCCCGTGATGACAACGAGGCAGTCCCGTGGAATGCTGACATCGATATGGGCGAGGTTGTGCTCGGCGGCACCCTTGATCATGATCGACTTGGTGGACTGTGGCACGGGGATCGCTTCCGGCGTCACCCGAGATCTCGTCGCTGAAACAGGGCCACGCCTACCGCCAGTGCGGCCAGTGTGTAGATCAATCCATACCCGACGCTGCGAATCAGGAAGCCCGACGGGATCACGATGTCCTGTGTGACGGCATCCGAGAGCCAGAGCACCTGAAAGTTCGGAAGCACCGCGTAGCCCACCTTGAGCAGGCTCCAGCCGAAGACTTCACCGCTTGACGCCATGTCGGTCAGCGGGACGGTGGCCTGATCGATTAGTGCGACCTTCTCGGCGATTTCGCCCGATGTCCGCTCGATGATGGTCGTGAATTCGACCTCGTCGGTCAGTCCTGCCTCGGTGGCGCGAGCCAGCCAGTCTGATTCCATGCCTCGAAGCAGGCGACCGAAGATCCAGTCGGACAGAAGACCCAGCACGAAGAGTCCGACAGTCACCGCAAGCGTCATCACTTGCCCGAGTCGCGTCGAGACCGCCACCGCGATGGCGGCCAGCATGGCCACGCAGGTTCCCAACGCAATGGTGGCCAGCCAGATGTTCCCCTTGAAGGACTCCAGCATGGGTTGGCGTCCAAAGTCGGGTTCGAAATTGAGTGAGAGGAAGTAGGCGACCAGCAGCACCGGTACCGACATGAAGATGACGGTACTGGTGAAGGCCATCCCGTAGAAGTAGTTGCACCACACAGCGGCCAGCGCCGCAAGGAGTACGCCTCCGAACCCGAAGAGAAGCACCGGCACGTGGATGGGATCTCGAACGGTTTGCAGCACCGCGTGCATCTCGACGAGCATGAAGATCAGCGTCAGGGCCAGGCAGGCCAGCAGCAGGGCCATCAGCACGCCGAAATACTTGCCCAGAATGAACACCGGGCGGCTGACCGGCTTGGAGATCACGGTCAATGCCGTTCGGTTAGTGATCTCGCGGCCGACAACGTTGGTGGCGAGGAAGGATGCAAGCACCGCACCAGCAAGGAAGATCGTCGCCAGTCCAAGATCGACGAGCATCCGTTGGTCCTCGCCCATGGTGAAGGCCGCCAGTGGGTTGCTCATCACCAGCAGCAGGGCCGCGGCGGCGACCACCACCAGGGTCACAGGCTGACGCAGGCTCTCGAAGAAGGTGTTTTGAGCAATGGTGAGGATCTGAGAGATCATTGGGGGGGCATCGTATCGAGGGAAGTGGGGCCTGGAGCATCCTTTCACGGGTCTGGAACCGGCGAGGTTCGGCTAATCGTGATAATTTGCCCACCCTGCCACGAACCCCAGACCCCGCCCGGACCGTATTCAACGGCGTCCATACAGAAATCGCGGCTATCTCAGGAGACGATTGAGCGGAATGAGAGTCGATCATCTGGCCTATCAACGAGCCACGAATGTCGCAGGGCTTGGCTTCCTGCTTCAGGCGATCTTTGCGGTCGTACTGTTGGTGTTGGGGCTGGCCTTGGGGGAT
>JASMMN010000089.1 GCA_030748155.1 Phycisphaerales bacterium | reverse complement strand
GAGGGGGTCAGACACAATGCATGGTCCGCAAGAGGTAAACCGATGACAGGACAGAGAATATCCAGATTCCTCGCCGCCGCCAGTGCGGTACTTGGTTGTGTGGCCCTTTGCTGCGGGCAGGTGACATCCGGCGGTCAGGCCGAGGAATCAGCTCGACAGTGGGCCGAGTCCGTGCCGCTCTGCCCAAATGGGGCCGCAACCACAGTATGGGAGCCCTCGGCTGGAAAGCTCATCGGCATCAGCGTTGACCGTGCGGGCTCAGCGAATTCCAGTGCGGTTCGCATGTCCAAAGGGCAAGCCAAGTTGCGAGTGCAGAACGCGCTTGTGGAGTACGTCGTTCTGGCGGCGGTTGTGGGGGATGACTGGCAGGCTGTTGGAGCCGAATTGGCGAAGGGCCCGGGCGGCTGGACCGTTCGCGGCGATCTCAAAGGCGTCCATTATCGAAATCTGATCGACCTTCCCGACACACGGGTGGCGGTGATCGCGCGGGGGTCGAGCGACCGGATTGTGCCGACGAGCTACCCATCCTCGTTCCAGATTGCGGATGCCCATCGCCGTGTCATCCTCCGGGATCTGCTCGCAGGAACGTCCCGATCCGATGCCGATATCTCCAAGGTGTTTGGCGATCTCAGTAATATGATTGCACAGGCGGACAGTCCTGCGGACCTGCCTCCGCGAGGGACGGTCTTGCTCGCCGCATCCGTCCTGCTGCAGCGAGGTGACAAGTCCACCGCCGCCGCCCACATTGACAACACGGCGCTGGCTCCATGGGATCTCTCTTGGAGCGATCTCCAACTTCTTGAGAAGATGCAGCGTGCCCTCGGAAGGACGGCAGAGGCAGACCGACTCTTGTTGGTGATCAAGGCCAAGGGCGATGCCTCACAACGTGATCCAAGGCTCACGTGGCTCGCTGAATGTGGCGGCGCAGATACACCTGTCGGGTTCTATGAGGCGCGGGTGGATGATCGAGTCGCTCCGATCGCGATCGTCGACGCCGTTGAAATGGACTTTCGTGAGGGCGAGCCCGCATGGCTCCGCCCGGCACTTCAGCACTCGGTGCAACAGGCCATGGTTGGGCAGCGTTTCATCACGCGTGCGGCGCTGCGTGTTGGAGGAGTGGTTCCAACAACACCTACGGCGGAGAGGAAGATCGGCACATGGAACGCTATCTCGGTACTGGATTCCTCAACGCCCGAGGCAACGCACCTGCGGTATGTTCTTGTTGAGGGCGATGCGCCTACAGAGGAGGTGCTGCCCCTGAACATGGTCGAGGTGCAGTACCGAGACTTGGGGGATGATTGGCCCGCAGCTCAGCGTGCTGTTCGCCTCGCTGCCATCGAGTCGTACTCCAGTTCGCTCCGCCCCCGCCTTCCCAGTGGGCTCTTGAGTCTCGATGATGAGGCGCTTGTCGCACTTTGCCCTACCCTCCAATACGAACCATCGAGTTTCGGCGCCTGGCGTGTGGGTATCGACTCATCCGCCGTCGATCGAGTACTTGTGTCCCTGCTTCCACCGGGCTCTGTTCCGTTTCCTGTGGCGGTCCAGTTTGACGCCGGCAGCGAATTGTCCGAAGACGCTCGGGGGGAGATTACGCAAGCGGTCCTGGCAGTGCTGTGTGACTGGGCATCGCCGCTGGCCGCACTTCGAGTCACCGCCGCCACAGGGAATGAGCCGCCAGACTTGGCAATCAACATTGGCTTGCCGGTGATCGAGCGGGGGGAACGCAAATCACAGTTTGCCGGTCATCCACCCAAGCAGTGGATGAAGGTATGCAGGACCATTTTTGTTCGGTTATATTCAGCCGCTGGCACCGAGAGCAAATCCGGCAGGGCCTGTACACAGCAGGTGTTTGGCGAACACCGGGCCCATTTGGGAAGCGATCAGATCGGTGCCGCAGTTCAAGGGGTGCTGCGTGGAATTGATATCAACATGATGCGAGAAGATCTGTTGGATCTGGCAAAGCGGAACACCGCGGCGGGTCTCGCTCACAGCGAGACGCCGCACAAAACAACGAAGGAGTAACATCATGATCCAAATACAAGGGAGTGGCAAAATGACCATTCAATGGAAACTGGCCGCTTTGGTGGTGGCCGGCGCTGCAGCCTTGGGGCTCAGTGCCACTCAAGCATCGGGGCAGTTTGTGATACCCAACATGGCCGAGGATGCTGGCGCCGATGGCGACACATACCGCGACGTGGACGAACCAGAGAAGATCAAAACGACACACAACGATGATCTTGATGTCGAGGTGGTCTCGGGCGGTTCCGAACAGGACATGATCAATCATGCCATGCAAGAACTGATTGAGGAAGACGGTGGCGTCAAGGCGATTGCAACCGGTTCCGGGCTCGGCTTTGTGGCGACGGCAGTTTCAAGTTACAACTACGCTGGTCAGAACGAGAACCTCTCGAGGCTCCAGCAGCGGCTTGCGGCTGTGCAGGCAAACCTTAGTGCGAAGGCGAAACTCGTCGAATTCCTCAATGGCGTTTCGGTTGAGGGTCAGGAGGCCATCGCCGAGCAGTTCATGGCGCTGGACTCGGATACACAGCAGGACATGAATAGGACCATGTCGGCCTCCGAGCAGCGAGAGTCTGCGGTGTCTGGGTTGATCAGCGGAGTCGTGACGTACGACTTCAAAGATGATCCTACCGGGGGGGGGAGTGGTGGCACGTGCTCCGTCACGGTGGTGACGACGCCGCGAACACGAGGCCAACTTGCTCAAGGAACGAAAGGCAATCTCATTCACGCCAAAGACTTCGAAACGGCGACCGCCTTTCTCCTGACCGAGATCAAGAGCGGCCTGATGCCACCAAATGGTGGTCGTACGATCTTGTTGGAAGACGGCAGTGTCGCTTGGGTTGGATTCGGCTCGGCGCTTATCCGAGCGAATCGTGATCCGAAGATGAGGAACGCCGCCAAGAAGATGGCGAAGGGTCAGGCCAAGTTGCGAGCGCAGGGCTCGCTCTATTCCATCATCAAGGGCGAGTCCATTCAGGCTTCGGATAAGATGGCGGAGCAGTTTGAATCATCTTCCAAGCAGTTTGAGGTGGTTCTGGATGAGGCGGGGAATGAGTCAACGAAGAGTCTTGCCCAGGCTGAGTCAACCGCGTTGTCGTCTAGTTTCTACGGGGACCAGGTTGCCTCTCAGGTCAAGGGCCAGTTGCCCCCGGGCTGCATGTCCAAGTCGTTCGTGACCAAGGATGG
>JASMMN010000088.1 GCA_030748155.1 Phycisphaerales bacterium | reverse complement strand
GTCGCCGCGATCGGCGGCCTCTCCGGCGAGCGCAAGCGCGCGGCGCATCATGATCAGGTCGCGTGCGTCCGGCTCGCTCATTCTTCGTCGCCGTCTGAACTGCGCAATCCGTGGGCCACCCGATCGGCGGGCAGAGTCGCGACCAGCAAGATGCCGAGTTCATACAGGCCGTACAGTGGGATGAGCATCAGCAGCATCGAGAACACGTCGGCCGGCGTCGTGATCGCCGCCACGATAGCGCACACGAACAGCGCCCACCGCCGCTTCGATCGCAGCATGGGCGCTGTGAGCAGTCCGAGCCATCCGCCCAGCAGCATCACCAGTGGAAGTTGAAATGCCAGCGACACGCCAAGCAGCAGGGCCAGCACGAAGTTCACATATGAGGACAATTGAAAGACCTGCGTGACGGCCGACCGCCCTTGCAGCGGCGTCTGAAGCATCTGCACCTTGCCTGTTGGCTCGGCTTCCACTGCAACATGCAGCACCGTCCCACCAGAATCAAGCCACATCTGCCCGACGGCAGCCTCGGTCGGTGGCGTCTCGACGATGGGAATCACCAGCGCCGAGTCCGCCGCGGCTTCTGCCAGTGGCAGGTACTGCGGCGGCACATCCACACCGCGGGTGATGAGCATCAGCACCTGCAGCATGAGCGGGAGCATCACGAAGTACATGACGGCGATGCCGATGAGCGTGAGCACGAAACTGCCCGGTAGCAGGAGATACACAAACCGCCGCTCACGTGGGTAGAGACCGGGTCCGATGAAGAGCCAGACCTGCCACAGGATCCACGGCATCGAGAGTACCAGCGCCAGCACAATGCTCAACTTGAGTTCGAGCATCAGAAACTCGGGCGGGCTGAGAACCTGTACTTCCGGCGGAAATCCCCATGCCAGTTGTACCTTCTGCAACGGCAGCAGAAGCCACTCAATGAGGATGTGCGCGAAGAAGAAGATGACGATCGAGAGCGGAAGCGGCACGATGAATCCGGCAATCACCCGCTTTCGAAGTTCGTCGATGTGATCCCCGAGGCTCATGGTGTAGTCAGCGGGGTCTTCTGGTAGTCGCGTGTGTGGGTTGCCGACCATCAGGAGTCCGCCTTTGCCGGGATACTCTCGACACCTGGTGTGTCAAGCCGCGGATCCGGCAGCGTCGTACCGATGCGCTCAAGCTGGGAGACGGCCTCTTCGGACAGATCCTTTGGTGCCACGATCTGAATGACGGCGTACAGATCTCCCTTGACGTCCTTCTCGTTCGTGATGCCTTGCTCCCGCACACGGAGCCGCGCGCCGGATGAACTTCCGGGAGGGATGGTGAGATCGACAGAGCCCTTGAGCAGCGATACTCGCACGCTCGTCCCATTGGCTGCTTCGGAGATGGTGATGGGAACCGTGACGAGCAGGTCTAGGCCCTGCCGCGTGAAGTAGGGGTGACCGCCGAGGTTGACGGTAACGATCACATCGCCCCGCGGTCCGCCCCCGCTTCCAGTTCCGCCTCGTCCCCGAAGTCGCAGTTTGCCGCCGTCTTCGATTCCTCGGGGGATGTGCAAATCGACCTTGGAACCGTCATCGAGTACCAGATGCTCGGTGCCGCCGACCGCTGCTGTCTGAAAGGTCACGCTGATTGCCTTGGAAACGTCCACGCCTCGGTGGGAGGCTGGCCTCGCCGCGCTGCGGGGTTGTCCGCTGAAGCCGCCTTGCCCGCGAAACATCTGCTCGAAGATGTCCTCGAAGTCGGCGGGGTCAACCTGCTGGGCACCTCCCCAGCCACCGCCGAATCCACTCTCCGCGGAACTTCCCGGGCCACCAACGCGGCCGAATCGATCAAAGGCGGCTCGTTTCTCCTTGTCCGAGAGGATCTCATAGGCCTCCTGCACGGCGGCGAACTTCTTCTCGGCATCCGGTTCGGTACAGACGTCGGGGTGATAGGTGCGGGCCAATTGACGATAGGCCGATCGGATCTCATCATCCGAGGCCGAGCGGGGCACACCCAGTGTTTCGTATGGATCGCGATCTGCGGCCATGAGGAGAAGTAGGGTATCAGGCCCCCGCGGGGAGGAGCCTGTCACGGTCCATGCCGGGGCGGTAGGCTTTCCGTTATGTCCGCTTCTATGCCGCTTGCCGTTGTGCTTGTCTCTGGTGGTCTTGATTCGGCCACGGTGCTCTCGATGGCTCAGGCCGAGGGCTTTGCATGCGTGGGCCTGTCCTTCGACTACGGGCAGCGGCACCGGTGGGAGTTGTCCTGCGCGGCCCGGGTCTGCGCAGCAGCGGAAGTGCGGGAGCACCGCGTCATCGTGCTCGATCCATCGCCGCTGCAAGGTTCGGCGCTGACCGGCGGCGGCGAGGTCCCCAGACCGGATGATCTGGCGTCGATTGGCCAGAAGATTCCCGATACCTATGTGCCGGCTCGAAACACCATCTTTCTTTCGATGGCCCTCGGTCTTGCAGAGGGATGTGGTTCCAGTGACCTCTTCATTGGCGCCAATGCGGTTGACTACAGTGGCTACCCCGACAGCCGACCCGAATTCATTGCCGCGTTTGACACGCTTGCGAATCTCGCGACCAGAGCAGGTGTCGAAGGTGATGGCATCCGCATCCATGCACCGCTGCTGGAGTTGACCAAGGCCGAGATCATCCGGGAGGGCACACGGCTCGGTGTGGACTATGGGCTCACGAGCAGTTGCTACAACCCGGCAAGCGACGGCAGCCCATGCCGCGCATGCGAGTCGTGCGCGCTGCGGGCGGCGGGATTTGCCTCTGCGGGGTTGAGCGATCCATTGTGCGATGGAGCCGTGCAATGTTGAGGAGGTCGGGATCCGCCCCGGGGCGAACGACGTTCACCAGCATTCTTCCGTGGAGTTTTGGGCGGCATCCGACTTCTTTCGCGGCCTTGCTTCTCTGCCTCTTTGGCTGCGTCAACGGCGACATGCCCACAACCGAGGCTGGCGTCGAGAAATGGTCCAAGGATTGCGCCGATCGCCTTATCGTGGAGGCTCGGAAGTGGTATGACGGCATCGAGCCGGATCTTTCTGACGCGAGGTTTGCATTTGATGTGCAGGCCTTTCTCGCGACGGCCGGTTCGATCAAGACCTACCGCTTGGTCATGGACGCTCAGGGCATTCCCGTCGACGTCACTTGGGACAACGACTTCTGGGATGCCGCCGCTTCGGCCATGCCGAAGCAGGCGATGAAAGACTGGAAGATCTACTCGGTGAGCGTCCTCGATGCCGTTCGTATCGCCACCGGAATCAGTCCCCCGGTCGCGTGGTCCGACCCTGCCGCGATGCCGGTTCTCACGACCGTCGCTGCCAGCAGTGGTGTGCCACCGGAAGCAGCGATGGCCTCGCTCGAGCGTCTTATTCCGCTTCCTGAGCGGAACCCTGTGACACTCGAACTTCGCACGATCATGCCGCGGTTCCCCGACGCTGCGACATTTCCTCCGCCGCCGCAGACTAGGTCATCCTCGCCGAATTCTTCAATTGCAGCTTCGCCGGGGGCTGTCACACATCGAGGTTCTTGACTTCGAGGGCGTGGTCTTCGATGTAGGTGCGTCGCTGCTGAACATCTTCGCCCATGAGGACGCTGAAGAGGCGGTCGGCCTCGTTGGCTGCATCGACCGAGACCTGCAGCATCGTGCGTTGCTTCGGGTCCATGGTGGTATCCCAGAGTTCTTCGGGGTTCATTTCGCCGAGGCCCTTGAAACGCTTGACTTCGATGTTGCTGCGACCGATGGCGCGGAGGCTCTCAAGGATGCCCGGCAGGTCGGAGACTTCGACGGTTCGTTCCTTGTCGGTACCGGCGTCGACGATCCATGCGTAGGTCGTCGGCACGAGTTCACCGGAAGCAGTTTCCTCCTGTGTCAGACCCCAGTCCTCGATATTGAGCCCGAGTTCAGCGAGATCTGCGGCGATCTTCTCGATTTCCGCGTTCTCATGGAGTTCACGTAGCGAGGCGATCGTGCTGCGATCGGTGCCATTGGTTCCGATGACATCGTCTAGGACGAGCGACTCGGACTGCACAAAGGCGCGGGCTTCGGCTTCATCCCAGCAGAGTTGATCACCAGCGGTCCAAGTGACGCGGTAGCGGGGGAGGCGACCACTGCCATTTGGATCTTGTTCGCGTGAGGCGAGCAGGTCGCCAAAGGACAGGCCGCGGCGCTTGGAAATGCCGACCAGATCGACGAGGCGTGTCACGCGTTTGACCATGCGATTGAGATCCTCGCCACTGATTCGGTTCTTGATCGTCGTGGGATTTTCTCGCACGATGAAATCGGCGTGGGAGAGGGCCATCTCGGTGAGATGTGTCGTCATCTCGTTTTCATCGAGCACATACACCGTCTTCTTGCCACGCTTCACCTGATAGAGCGGCGGCTGGGCGATGTAGATCTTGCCCTGCTGCACGAGCTTCTTCATCCACCGGTAGAAGAAGGTCAGCAGCAAGGTTCGAATGTGCGAGCCGTCAACATCGGCATCGGTCATGATGATGATGCGGCCATATCGCAATTTGGACATGTCGAAGTCTTCGCCGATGCCGCACTGCAAGGCTTGAATCAGGATGCGGATTTCTTCGAAACCGAGCACCTTATCGAGCCGAGCTTTTTCGACATTGAGAATCTTGCCCTTGAGTGGCAGGATGGCCTGCGTGTCGTGGTCACGGCCACCTTTGGCCGAACCGCCTGCCGAATCACCTTCGACGATGAAGAGTTCGCTGCGGTCCACATCATTGGTGACACAGTCGGCGAGTTTGGACGGCATCCCTCCCGACTCAAGCGCTCCCTTGCGCTTGATCAGATCGCGGGCCTTGCGAGCCGCTTCTCTCGCTTCTGCAGCGAGGATCGCCCGGTTGCAGATCTTCTTCGCTTCAGCAGGGTGCTCTTCGAGCCATTTCCCGAGGGCATCATGGATCGCCCGGCTGACGAAGGGCTCGATCTCCGGGTTGAGCAGTTTTTCCTTCGTTTGGTTGTTGAACTGCGGTTCTGGAATCTTGACCGAGATGACCGATGTCAAGCCCTCGCGAAGATCGTCACCTGAAGGCGTCAGTTTCTTGATGAGGTTGTTCTTCTTGGCGTAGCCATTGACGGTGCGCGTCATCGCCGTGCGGAAGCCGGCCACGTGCGTGCCGCCATCCGGGTTGATGATGTTGTTGCCGAAGGCAAGCATGTGCTCGGTCGCCGAATCGGTGTACTGGATCGCCATGTCCAACGAAAGACCGCTTTTTTCGTCGTTACAGACAATGCGGATGATCGGACTGGCGGTCGTGCGAGACTCGTTGATATAGGCGACATACCCGGCGATACCGTCCTCGAAGTGGAAGACCTCTTCGCGAAGCCTGCCTGCGCTGTCCACCCGCTCATCGACGAGGCGAATCGTGACGCCGGTGTTGAGATAGGCCAGTTCACGAAGCCGGTGCTCAAGTGTTTCCCACCGGAAGTCGGTATCGGTGAAGATCTCCGGGTCGGCCTTGAAGACGATGGTCGTTCCTGAAGTTCGCCCATCCGCCTCACTCGCCGGTCCGACCTCGTGCAGTTCCTTGCTGATGTCGCCCCGCTCGAAGGAGATTGAATGGACGACACCATCTTTGATGATCTCCACGAACGTCCATTCGGAAAGGGCGTTGACGCACTTGACGCCGACACCATGCAGGCCGCCCGACACCTTGTAGGCACTCCCGTCGAACTTCCCGCCAGCGTGCAGTTCGGTCATGATGACCTCGACCGCCGGGCGGCCGTCGATCGCCGGGTTGTCGCTCTTCATCGGGTCGATCGGCATGCCGCGGCCGTCGTCGCTGACGGCGCATGAGCCATCGACGCCAATGCGGACGGTCACGATACTTGCGTGGCCGACCATCACTTCATCGATCGAGTTGTCGACAGCCTCATACACGAGGTGGTGCAGGGCGTTCAGACCCGTGCCGCCGACGTACATGCCGGGTCGTTTGCGGACTGCTTCAAGCCCCTCGAGAACCTGAATCGACTCGGAGGTGTACTCGGCGGATCGCTCCACCGGGGGTGCATTCTGATCGGTGATTTTTGTCATGGGTGAACGTGGATTATACGTTCAACGGGAGCATTTCAGGCCCTCCGGGGGCCTCGGATTTGCTCAGGCAAGCCGGCCTTTTCGAGCACTCACCATGAAGAATTGGAGGCTCCTTCCCGGGCACGCCGTCGGGGCCATTTCCTGATGGGTGGCGACCATGTTGGAGCGAATACGGTAGGTCTTCATCTGCTGTCCGAGGAAGCGAACAAGGGCATTTTTTTGAGCCGAATTCAGGCTTTGTCGGTCGTAGTTCCCGAGGAGCACAATACCGAGATTGCCCTGATTCTGGGCGCGAACATGGGCACCTTGCCATGAGATCGGGCGACCCGCCCAGACGCGTCCACTCGGGTCGATGGCGAAGTGGTAACCGATGTCACCAAAGGGCTGCGGGCTGCGGCGAAGATGGGCGCGGCGGATGGACTCGAGTCGCTGCCGAGCCGCCGACATCGACGTGTCCGTGAACGGGGTCATTCCGTCATGGTGGATGGTGATGCGGTGGATCGGAGTCATGCGGTCCATGCGGGTTGGGTTGGGCGAGCCTTTGGCCCAGGCTGCGCGTGAGATGACGCCATCGGTCATTGGCAGTGGTGATGGCGTCGGTGTCGTCGGTTGAGTGGGTCGTGTCCAGATCGGTCCGGGCAGCCGGGCAAGCGAAGTGCTCGTCTTGGTCGCGCAGCCACCGAGCATAAGCAAGGTGCCACCAAGGAAGAGTCGACGTGTGGTTGAATCGGGCATGGAGACAATCAGGGGTCGCCCCGAACCAGTTCATCGGCCGGAGGTTCGCCCCGACTGAAGTATACGACTGAAAGCGGGCGGCTATGGAACGATTCGGGGCGGAGGATCCCACCGTTGCTCGTCAGTTTGTGCCGTCCCAGATCAATCTTCAGGGGCACTCTGATGCACACGGCGGCGGAATTCGGTGCCCAGAGCCTTTGTCACCGGTCCGACCTCGCCGCCGCTGAGCGGTGTTTCACCTACGTGGCTGACGCCGATGATTTCGGCTGCGGTGCCGGTCAGGAAGACCTCATCCGCGGCCACTACCTCGTCCAGTTCGAGTCGTCGCTCCTGGACCGTGTACCCGAGGGCGGGCGCGACTTCGTCGATGACGTACTGCCTGGTGATGCCGTGCAGAATGCCCGCATCGGTATGCGGGGTTGTGATCGTGTCACCCTTGACGATGAAGATGTTGTCGCCGGTGCACTCGCATACATTGCCGTCACAGTTGAGCATCAGGGCCTCATACACGCCTGCCTTGAGCGCCTCCACTTTGGCCATGATGTTGTTGAGGTAATTGAGGCCTTTGATCTTCGGGTCGAGGCACGCGATTGGGATTCTCGGGCGACTGGCCACGATGATCGGCATGCCCTCGTCATACAACGACTCCGGATACAGCGCGATCGTGGCTGCAATGATGATCGTTTGTGGCGTGCCGCACGTGAAGGGGTTGAGTCCGAGCGTGCCGATGCCGCGGGTATAGATCACGCGAACGTAGCCGTTCTCGATCTGGTTGGCTTCCACCGTCTCGCGGACGGCTTGTTCAAGTTGATCAAGCGTGTAGGGCGGTTCGAGATGCAGACTCTCGGCCGAGCAGTGCATGCGGATGAGGTGGGAGTGCAGTTTGAAGATCCTGCCGTTGTAGACCCGAATGCCCTCGAAGCAGCCGTCGCCATAGAGCAGCCCGTGATCCAAGATGCTCACGGTGGCATCTTCCATCGGAACGAGGCATCCGTTCATCCAGACCTGTCCGGTCAATGGAAGGGGACCTGTTGCGGTGGTGGCTGGCGTCGAAAGCGTCGACTGGTCGGACATGGAACTTTCAAACTCCTTTGATGAAGCCACACAGTAGCAGGCTCGCCCGCCTCAGGTCGATCCACCACTCGTTTTCATCTTCTTTCCAAACACTGTTCTGCCAAGGGAATGAAGGGCTATCATCCGCGGTTCCATGCCTCCGCCCCAGAGACCGCAAGTTGACCCGCGTGATGCTGGTCTGCTCACCGATGTTTCGGCGGGAAACGTCCGTTTGAGCAGCGAGCAGGCTCTGCAACTCTACCACGAGATGCCGCTGGCGGAACTCGGATACTGGGCTGACGCGCGTTGCCGAGCCCTCCACGGCGAGCATATCCGAACATATGTCATAGACCGCAACATCAATTACACCAACGTCTGTACGGCCAAGTGCACCTTTTGCGCCTTCAGGCGTGATGCTGGGGATGCCGAGGCGTACACACTCACCAACGCCGAGATCATCGCAAAGGCCAGTGAACTCCAATCCATCGGTGGCTCGCAAGTATTGATGCAGGGGGGCATGAATCCAGACTTGCCGTTGTCGTGGTACCAGACGCTGCTCTGCGAACTCGGCGAGGCCTGTCCTGATGTCCATGTCCACGCTTTCAGTCCGCCCGAGATCGTCGAGTTCGTCCACTTCTTCGATCCACCCGGAGGTGACTTTCGCGCGAAGGTCAGATGGGTGCTTGAGCGTTTGCAGGCTGCGGGGCTGAAGTCGATTCCGGGCGGCGGCGGCGAAATCTTTGCACCTGCTGTGCGGCGGAAGATCGGTCTGGGCAAGTGCAATGCCGACATCTGGTTGACAGTCATGCACGTGGCGCACGAACTCGGCATGAACACCTCAGCGACGATGATGTTTGGACACATCGAAGGCATTGCCGATCGCATTCACCACATGGATCTGGTTCGCAGATGGCAGGACAAATCGCTCAATGACTTCGAACGTGATGGCGGCGGACGCTACATGGCTTTCATTTCGTGGCCGTTTCAGCGGGAGAACACACCACTCGGACGCCTGCCGGATTGGGACGGTGGGGGTGATTTCCCCGGCGATACTGTCGCACAACTCGATGGCAACGGCGAGAAATCGGCAGATGCGGATTTCGGCAGGCGGCTCCGTCTTGCTGGCGCCAGCGCCTATCTACGGACGCAAGCCATCAGTCGGCTGATGCTCGACAACATCTACTCCATCGGCGCTTCTTGGGTGACGATGGGACCACATGTCGGACAACTGGCGTTGTCATTCGGCGCCAATGACATGGGCTCGGTGATGATGGAAGAAAATGTCGTGAGCGCTGCTGGTACGACCTACTGTCTCAGCGAGCCCGTCCTTTGCCATCTCATCCGAGATGCCGGCTTTACCCCCGCCCAACGTGACAACACCTACGACCTGCTTGCGGTTCACGACAGCGACTTATCGCCGGATCTGCAGGTCGATGACTGGTCCGAGTTCCGGGAGGCGAAACTGCATATCCAGCGCGAATGCAGCGATGAGTCGATTCCGATGACGGTGGGGCAGGCGGACTGAACCGCGAGCCTATTCGCAGGCGAGTTCAACCTGCATTGCAAGATCACGACATCGCTCCACAGCGTCGGCTGCTTCTCCTGCGAGGCGGGCGCGTTCGGTTTCGTCGGCAAGGCTCGGCAGGTTGATACGTACATTCCACGCGGCGGCTGCGCAGGCAGCGTGGAGGAGAATGGCGGCGACGGCAAGGTCACTTGCGAGCATGGGGTTGGTGCGGTCTGGAAGATCTACGAGCAGTTCCGCCGCGTTTCGGCAAAGCCGACACATGGCCAGCGGCGCGTTGATGGCGGCGTGGACGGCGGCGTTCCAGTCGGCGAGGCGTTCCGGGTGATCTTCCGGAAGTTTCCACAGTGCCGAGAGCACGCCAAATGCTTCGGCATCGGCTTCTGCGAGCGTGACGGCTTCGTCTCGCCATGCTTCCAGTTCCTGAAGGGCGGCGTTGTTGGCGGTTTCGTGCTCGCCCAGTTCTTTGCGCCCGATCGAATAGGCAAGCACCATGCGGCCCGCAGCGAGTCCGATCGCGGCGGTCACGCCGGCAGCTGCGCCGCCGCCGGGTGTCGGGCACTTCTCGCCGAGTGAGCGGAGCAGCGATTCGACCTTGAGTTCCTGAAGTTCCATCGTCAGCCCCTGATTTCGGCGCCAACTTCGGTTTGGAATGCTGCAATGAGCGACTCGACGGGACCATCGACTTCTTCGTGGGTCAGCGTACGGTCCGCGCCACGGAAACGCAGCCGCATGCTGACGGACTTCTGTCCATCGGGGATGCCTTTACCGCGATATACCGTGACGAACTCGGTTGCTTCGCGGTGCGGCATGTCCAAGCCATCTACGATGGCGATGAGTTGCGCCCAGGTGATCGATTCAGGCACGACAAGCGAAAGATCCCGCTCGATCGCAGGATGCTCTGGCAGGCGGTTCGCTTTCCGCTCCGGCAGGTCGGTTTGCATGAAGGCTTCGGGGCGAATGGTGCCAGCGAGCCATCCACCCTCGCCGGGGGCGACGGCTTCACTCAGGAGGCCGATGTGTCCGACATGGACATCGTTGATCGAGACGGCTGCGGCCGGGGCAAGCCACGTCAGATCGGCGCAAGGCTCGACCGTGACTGCGGCGTCCACACCAGCGAGCGTCCGAGCGACATGATCGACGATGCCGCGAAGTGGTCGGATGCCGTCTGATGCGATGCGGACATCCATCAGAAGTCCCAGTTCCAAACTTTCAACATCGGTGCCGTCGGCAGCCCGGTGGAAGGTGCTGCCCAGTTCAAAGAGATTCAGATCATCAACGCCCTGGTCGGCATTGTGCCGGCGGACCCGCAGCAGGCTTGGAATGATGGATGGTCGCAGCACCGGCTCGCCTGCAGCGCGGGCTTCGTGCACGTGTCGTTGGGAACATCCGCCGGGGAGAAACGCTGCTGCGTCCTGTTCACTGATGAGCGTGTGCGTGACGGTCTCGATGAATCCATCGGAGACAAGTGCCGCAATCATGGCCTCGGCTGCGCGGTGGTCTGGTGGATCGGCAGTCGGTGTGATGGTGAGTGCTTTCCGAACGGGGACGGCAGCAAAGCCATGCATCCGCATGATCTCTTCGATGAGGTCTACTTCGCGGTGGATATCTCCGCGGTGCCAGGGGACGGTCGCAGTGATGACACCGCCACTCAGGGACGGCTCGAAGCCCAGTCCTTCAAGCATGTCGACTTGCGTATCGTCATCAATGCTGATTCCGAGTAGATCGCGGCAGCGAGCGGTTCGCATCGCGACAACCGCTCTGGCTGGTAGATCCTCGCCGCCGGTCAGGACGCCTGGCGAGAGCGTGCCGCCCGCGGAGTCGATGATGAGTTGGCACAACCGCTCGGCGGCTTCGTTGATCTGGCCGGGCGAGACACCTCGCTCGAATCGGAACGAGGAGTCGCTGGAGATGTTGTGCAGGCGGCTGGTGTGTCGCACGATCACGGGGTCGAAGGTCGCTGCTTCGACGAGGATATTCTTGGTCGAGTCGGTCACCGCAGTCAACGCGCCACCCTTGACGCCGGCGAGGGCGATCGGTTTCTCGGCGTCTGCAATCACCAGTTCGGTGCCGTTCAGTTCGATCTCGGTTGCGTCTTCGCCGATGGGCAGAAACTTCTCACCCTTGCGGGCCATGCGAACAACGATCTTGTTACCCGCAAGCGTGTCGAGGTCGAAGACATGCGTTGGCTGACCGAGTTCAAAGAGCACGAAGTTGGTGGCATCGACGAGATTGGAGCGAGGAGTGTCGCCGCGGGCGATGAGTCGCTCGCTGATGTGTGATGGTGAGGGGCCCACCGTGATGCCGGTGATGACGCGGCCGGTGTACAGCGGGCAGTGCTGCGGTACCTCGTTGTCGAGCGAGGCGAAGGTGCCAACCTCCGGGCCGCTGGTCTGGGGCGAGCCCATCGGGATGAAGAGTGTGCGGTTGCTCAGCGCGGCGATTTCACGGGCGAGCCCGACGTGGCAGGTACAGTCGCCTCGGTTCGAGGTCATTTCGAAGTCCTGCCGGACATCGCCTGAGAGGTCCTCGCGACCCTCAAGCGGGAAGCCAGCGTGGGTGAGCAGGTCGGCCTGTTCATCGGCGTCGGCGGGGCGGTCGAGGTAGTCGTTGATCCAAGCCTCTGATGCGTACATGGTGGGTAGCGTATCGCCCGGCGCGGGCTCGCAGGGCGTACACTTGCCGCCATGCTTCGAGGCCGGTTTTTGCTGCTGTTGGTGGTGGTGCTCACTTCCTGTTCGACGACGTCGCGGCGGGTGGATCCATTCGGGGCCGTCCCGGACGACTTCTCGGTGGACCTGACCATTCTTTCGCGGCCGCAGGGCGATCGGGCGGACCAGCGGACAAGTCGAATCGTGCTCGAGCCGGATGGCAGTGTGCGGTATATGGCCAGGCGAGGCATCGGCCCGAACACCTTTCCTCCTCTGGTTCGGAGGCTCGATCGTGAACAGATGGCTCGGATCTGGGATTCCGCCGCACGATTGGGCTTGACCGATCCAGATGTGGCGGACGTGGATGCCGATCTGCGGCGAGTCAAACCACCGAGCCGTCGCGGCTGCGTATGGCTGCTCGTCTTGACAGGCGAGGGCGATCGCTGGAATTTCACCCGCGCTGCTGAAGGCGACGAGCAGCCCGACGCGGCGATCGTGGCCTTCGGGCGTGAACTTGGTGCGCTCGCGTGGGCACCAGACCGAACGACCCACGTGGCCAAAGCGGACCCGGTGCGGTGGGACTACGGACCAGATCCATGGGCGGCCTACCGCGGCGAGGTTGCTGAACCGGTGTTGGTGGCGGCGGTGACGCCTGAGCAAACCGTAGCCGAGCCACCGCTGCCACCATCGCCCAAGCCGAAGGTTGCCCAGCCGAAGGCTGCTGAGCCGATCTCGCCGCCTCCAGCGTCAAAGCCCGAGCCGAAGGTCGCGGAGCCAGCCCCGGCACCAGCTGCGAAGCCCGAACCGAAGGTCGTTGAGCCGCCACCGGCGCCTCCAGCGTCAAAGCCTGAGCCGAAGGTTGTCGAGCCGCCGCCAGCGCCTCCAGCGTCAAAGCCTGAATCGAAGGTTGTCGAGCCGCCGCCACCAGCACCAAAGCCTGAACCAAAGGTTGTAAAGCCGGTTCCGACACCGCGATGGCCACTGGATATCCGCCGGATTCACGTCACATGGCAGCGAACCCATCAGGACCTGTTTTCATTGGACTCCTGCATGAAGTCGACGATTCGACTTCAACGGCGTGGACACCGTCTGACTGAACCCAGAAGGGAGTATGGGGGGACTTCACTCAGCATCGCCGCCATCAACGATCGCGGCGGCGGCATCTTTGACGCTTCGGCGGTGCGAACCATCGAACGGAGCATTCGCGTCTGCACCGAGTTTCTGGGTCTGCTCGGCGCGAAGATCGGTTCAGCGCTCGAACCGCCCACGAGCCCGGACGGCCCGTTTGATCTCTGGATATTCGTTGATATCCCACTCGAGGGCGCGAATCTTTCGCCTGATCTTCCGAAGAATCTGATTGCCCTGCCAGCGGTCGGCAAGGATTCACAATGAGTCGTTGGTTGTTCTTTGGTGTGCTGGCTGCCTTGATGGCGTCCTGCGAGACATCTCCATCGGGTCCAACAATCGCGCCGAGGCTCGACATGTATCTGAAGACCGCCGATGGTCGTCAGGTGCGATATGACGTTGCAAGCAACGGTCGACTTCGTTTTGCTGGCGGACAGGACATTCCATTCGGCATCTGGTCGTGGACCGGATCCGTCACCGCAGCGCAAGGCGCCGCGCTCAGAAGGATCGTGTCGCAGCCACACTGGGCCTCGCCGATCGAGTCCGGAGATGATCAGGGCGACAATGCGTGGGAGATCACCCTGCGTGATGGTGCGGGTCATCATTTCTTCGAGGTGACCGGCGACTCACCCGGCATCGACGCGGCCTGGGTGATTCTCACGGAAGCCGGCAGCGGCCGGTTGCAGGAAGATCTCGACCGTTTGCCGCGACCGGACATCGAGAAACTGGTCGAGCGTCGCCGCAGAGAGCAGGCCGAGGATACGCAGTGATGCGGAAAGGCTTCAGCCTCGTCGGTCTGCTCGTGGGAGTCGCCATCATGGTCGTGCTGTACGCCATTCTCGCCCAGTCACTCAAGGGCATCGGAAGCGGTACGAGTGACAGCGGCAAGGCAGTGCCGGTCAACAAGGGTCGCATTGCGGATATGTTCCAGTTGCAGCAGTTGATGGCTTCACTGAACACGGCGGGTCTCGGTGGCGGCGGAGACTTTCCAAGGCCGAGCGAACTTACCGGCGATGCAAGCGACGACACCACCGCCAACGTCTACAGTCTGCTCGTTGCTCAGCGTGTCATTCCGGCGGAGATGCTCATATCTCCGCTCGACAACGCGATCGCCGAGGTGTGCACGGACTACGACTGGAGCGGTTGGGATCCGAGCAGTGGTGTGCGATGGGACACCGGCTTCTCTGCCGACCTCGACGACTACACCAATGTCTCCTATGCGCACCTAGCGTTGTATGGAGAACGCGATGAGAACTGGTCCAGCCGGCTCATGGACTCGTCATTTCCCATCTTTTCCAATCGCGGTCCGGAGGATGGCATCGCCAGCCGAGAATCTCTGACCTGCGACGCCGATACCGGTCGATGGGCTGGATACGTCGCTTTCAGTGACGGGCACATCGATCTGATCAACGGCGTTGCTGATGCCACGCGGCACTCTGCTGACGGCCACGACGCCTTTTTTCGCATCGATGATGATCGTCGCCACGCTGATGCCATTCTCGGGTTTACTGAGATGATGAGACGGGGCGGTCCCGACTTGCAGTGGGACTGTGCAATAA
>JASMMN010000087.1 GCA_030748155.1 Phycisphaerales bacterium | reverse complement strand
TCAATCAGTGGCTTGATGACCTATCCAGAGGATTGGCCGCAACTGAGCCATCGGCGTGGTTCTGATGGTGCGTACATGATGCCTCCCGAAGACCGCGCGGTCTTTCGTCACTTGAAGAAGACGACATGGAAGGCGGACTTCGCATATCCGACGGAATTCGAAACGGCGATCAATATCCTGCAGGATGCGATGGGCGAGGGGCAACGGATCTACACAGATTGGCTATCACTCGAGGCGGCGGGTATCGATCGGGAAGCCGAATTCGGACTCGACCTCAGCTTGCAGCCGATGGACATCGTACTCACGCGGCTGCTTGAGCAGGTGGGCGATGAAGGAAATCATCCCATGTGGGATGTGCAGGACGGGATGCTCATCGTGTCCACCAAGGAAGCCCTTCAAAAGCGTGTGATTCCTATTGTGTATGACGTCCGTGACCTTGTCATGCCGGTTCCCAACTTCAATAACCCGCCACAACTGAGCATCGGCGGCGGCGGCGGCGGCGGCGGCGGTGGCGGTGGCGGCGGTGGCGGATTCGGCGGCGGCGGCGGTGGCGGCGGCGGCGGCGGTGGCGGCGGTGGCGGCGGCGGCGGCGGCGCGTTTGGGGACTTCACGGAGTTGGAGGACGAACTGCTCGACAAGCTGATCGAGATCCTCAGGCAAAACGTTGATCCTGAGAGTTGGTTTGACCAAGTGGACCCAATGGAATTTCGCCAAAACCTGATTATTCGGCAGACACCTGCCAATCATGTCAAGATCGGGCGGTTGTTGGCCCAACTCCGCGAGGCGCACGCGGTACTCATCAGCGTGGAGGCTCGCTTCCTGAGAATCGAAACGGACTGGTTCGAGGAGATTGGGGTTGATTTGGACCTCTACTTCAACACGAATACTGGTCTGTGGAATGAGATGACGGCGGCTGATGGCAATGCCAGGTTGAGTGATTTCTTCTATACCGGTGGCACCGATGCGAATTCCGGTCAGTTGAAGCCTTGGGTGTCCTACGGCACCATCAATCAGTTCGATGATGAGGGGAATCCTGTGGATCCTGCGAACACATTCAATACGTCCTTTACCGACGGTATACGGACACCCGAAGGCCTAGCGATCGAGTACTCGAATACCGGTTTCTCCAACATCGGGCCCCCGATTCGGCTCGGCGCGACCAATTCCGGTTGGAGCCCCATCGGCGTCGTCAACAACAGCATGAGCATCGTTGAAACGATCGCTGCTGGGGCGGCTCCAACGTTCGCGCAGAACCTACTCAATGGTGCGCCAGCACTGGGGTTCGGCATGACCTACCTCGATGACATTCAGGTCGATCTTCTGGTGAAGGCAACTCAGGCCGACGAGCGGTCTGTTTCGTTGGCGTCGCCTCGGCTGACGTTTTTCAATGGTCAGGAGTCATGGATTTCCATCAACGAGCAGCAGGCCTATGTGGCATCTCTGACTGCGGTGAGCGGCAGCGGCTCGGGAGCCTTCCTGCCCGTGGTGGATACCTTGAATACGGGTGTCATGTTGCACCTGAAAGGCGCGGCCTCGTCGGATCGCCGGTACGTGACACTGAACGTCGACTTCCAAAAATCGGAACTCAAGACCTTCGCAACCACTGCTGCGACCGGTGCTGCTGGCGGTGGAGGACAGGGCGGTGGCGGATCGACTTCCTTCGCTGCCCAGGTTCAGTTGCCGACGATCAAGGTGCAGCAGTTGATGGTGACGACATCGGTGCCGGATAAAGGCACGGCGATGCTTGGTGGGTATCGTGTGACGGAGGAGTTTGAGACCGAGGCCGGCGTGCCACTGCTTTCGAAGATTCCCTATATCAATCGGTTCTTCGCCAATCGCGTGACCGCGACTTCGGAGAGTACACTTCTCATTCTGCTGCGACCCGAGATCATTCTTCAGAATGAAAGCGAAGACCGGCTGTTCCCAGGTTTGAGCGAATCGCTGCGAGTGGGGTCGGCCTACACGCCGTAGCCTCTGCGAGGAAGTTCCGGTCGCCTGATGTGCCGAGGCGACCCTGCCAGGAGGTGGTGTTCGATGTCTGAGCAGTCCCAGCATCTTCGTGTTGCTCTGGAGGATGGGTATTCGGTGGTTCGGCTGCTGGATGCGCATATTCTCGATGAGATGGCCATCCGATCGCTTGGCGAGGAGTTGGACGGCGTCGTTGCAGATGCGCTGAGCCTTCAGTTCATCTTGGATTTTTCGCAGGTCGAACACCTGTCTTCGTCGGCCCTGGGTATGTTGATCACGCTCAACAGCCGTCTTCAGGATCGTGATGGTGGGCTGTGCCTGGCCCATGTCAATGAGACCATCGGGGAGGTCTTTCGAATTACGCGACTTGATCGTGTCCTCAGGATCGAACCTGACCTACCTTCGGCTCGTTCGGCACTGCTCGGCGAAGGGTGATGCGGGGTCGCCCATCCATCGAAACTGAGCATCTCGTCCAGTCCCGCTTGTATCGATATATGCTCCGCGGAATTGGGCCGAGGCCGGGAAGCGACTGGATGGGGATCCCGATTGCGTGGGCGGTCGATGTTCTTCTCAGATGTTCTTCTCAGATGTTCTTCCCAAGGGGGCCATCGCAGTGAGTGAGCCATTCACTCCTTGGCGTGGTCAGTGGCGGATCCGCGGAGAGCGGCAATCCTGTCTCCCTGTGATCGAGCAGACCCAGAGGGCCATTGAGGCAGCTGGCTTGGGGCAGACCGTGGCCTTTGCCGTGCGACTGGCGCTTGAGGAAGCGCTTACCAACGCCATCCGGCACGGTCACGCCGGAGATCCTTCGCTGGAGATCAAGGTGGAGGCCACCGTCGATGCCTCAGAAATTGTGCTGTCGGTAGAGGACATCGGGTCTGGCTTTGACCCTGGCGCTGTTCCCGATCCGACTGCGGCCGAGAATCTCACCATTGCGTCGGGCCGTGGGCTGGCGCTCATGCGGGCTTTTATGACCGAGGTTGAGGTTGTTCCACCGGGCAACCGCATCCTGATGCGGCTTGTGGTGGATCAAGGTGATACTGAGGGCGGATCATTGGAGGAGAGCGGGTAGTACGCCAGCCAGAAGGTCGACCGGATTTTCGCAGCGGCGAAGCCTTCCGCCTATAGGCGGCTCGATATAGGGTTGGTTCCGATCTCATGGTGTCCCGCAGTTGTGGTCCGCTGGCATTCGCAGTGGACCCGTCACACCTGTCGTCAGAACAGCGATGCCTGAGTAGGTGACTCAGGCATCGCAGATCAAATTCATGTTGGCGGGGCTGTTGCCCCCCGGTGTTCTACCGAACGCCTACGGCTCCGGTGGTCTCGGCGACAGCACATCTCTGACTTCAACCTTGTCCAGCCGCCATATCGAGTGGTCGTCAAGATCGTTCTGGGTCATGACCCTGATGAAATACTGCGCAGTCGTAAGATCGTCATCGTCGCCGCAGACGATATCATCCACGACATAGCGTTGAAATCCTAAGGGAGTTCCATTAAATGGCGGTGCCACGAATTCGCCGCTGTCAGCTGGGAGCATGTCGCCTTCAAAGTCCCGCCAATGGTTCTTCTCGAAGTCATAAATCTTGACGAAGAACTGTCCTCCGAAGGTCAGCCAGTCTCGCCATACCGCGATAGAGAAGCCGGGACCCGCATATGAACCGGTCGGGGTCTGGAAGGCGCAGATGATGTCGGTGATCTCGCGATTCCATGGGTAGTCGGCTGAGAGGCCAGCCCACTGGCCGGGGTCGCTGATGCTGTTGTTCTGGGGCATGCCGACGGACCCCGGTCCTGCTCGCACACTACTGACGACCAGCCACCTGTCATCGCCCGCCTCTGTTAACGCTTCAACGATCCGGAGCGGGTCGAGGGGGTCCAGTGAATCACCAGTGATGACCGCGACGTCAACGAGGCCCTCCTTACACTCAATCGTGAGGAAGTCGTCGTCATCGGGCAGGTCGGATGTTATCGCTTGCAGCAGCCTGCCAAGTTGGGGCATCCGACCGACGCTGCGAGGATTGCCGGCGTTCACCTCGTCGAGATCCCACGTAAAGATTCCCTGCTGACCGCCGGTGCCAGCGTTGGCGGGGGGCGGATTGTTCATGCCAGCTGGCGTATCACCTGTCGTTCCGACCAAGGCCGTTTGCCACATGAAATCCTGCACCTTTTCCGGCTTCAGGAAATTGCCGAACCACTCCTTGCAGAATCCTTGAAGGTTGGCTGCCGCAGCACCGACTTGGGCAGCGGCGGCAACGGTGCCGTCGAGGTTGGCGCCGAAATCATTGGTGAACGAGTACTCCTTGCCGATCTTACTCAGCGTGTATTCCCCGGTGGTGGTGTCAATATCGATCGCGTCCTGGACGGTTAGGAGTGTCAGGTTGGCATTGCCGCCGGTTGTGACGACACCGCCGCCCCACCCACAGAGGTTCGGTACCCCAGCCACAAAGGTGCCGACCGTATCATTTACTCCATCGTAATTGGATGACCACCACCGGAGGTACTCACCATTGCTGCCCGGCGTCGCGGCGCCAACCACCGTGATGTTCTCAATGCCTGTGATCGGTGGGGGTCCGCTGACGTCCTCCTGCCGATCGCCAGCCGGGACAATGATCGTGATGCCCTGCTGCGCGGCCGCCAGTTCAAGAAGACTCTCCGAAGCAGGATCAAACAGAATGCTGCCACCATCAGGTTCGTAGGCAAGCACCATGACATCGCCGGGGCCGAGGTACCCAAGCGCCGCCAGGAATGCATCTTCGAGCCTACTTATTGAACTACCACCCATGCCGCTGCGGGTCGGGAAGAACGTGGTCTCGGCCTCATGGGACATGCCGGTGACGCCAAAGCCGTTGTTGGTGGCGGCGATGACGCCGAGCACTGCGGTTCCGCGGGCCGTAGCGCGGGGGTCGGAGAAGTCGAGCATGACCTCGCTTACGTCGCCGTTTTCGTCCTCGACTTCTTCAATCATGACCCCGGTCAGATCAGCATGCTCGCCGCCCTGCAGCTGACCAAACAGTGTGTACTCCTGCAGCCATGCCGATTCAGCAAGGACTGCGATCTTGATGCCGTTTCCGTATGCGCTCAAGGGCGGATCCAGGTCCGACAGTCCTTGGAGATACCCGATGGCGGACGAGAACGAGGTAAAGGCGTCTTGAATAGGGGAGAGCGGGTCATCGAAATCGATGTCGGGCCAGATTGCCATGCCACCGCCGCCGTAGTAAGGCTCTGGACACATCTCGTAGATGTTCTGGTGTGGCGGCAGGCAGGTCGCGCCGTCGTCCTCGGTCGGATTCGACCACGACATCGGCGCCCAGATGAGTTGCCGCAACCCTTGATCGTCCG
>JASMMN010000086.1 GCA_030748155.1 Phycisphaerales bacterium | reverse complement strand
GAATTCAGAGAATCAGGGCCATCCTTCACTGCAGATTCATGTGGCGTATTACACCGACCAGATTGATGCCATCCCTCACGTACCCGATCGGTGCTTGGTGGCAGCGGGTTTGACGCAGCGAACACCAGATCCGGTCAATGTGCCGATCGACGGAATCTTGGAGACATGGATGGATGATCCAATCTACGAACTCGATGGTACGCCGTATCCCATTGCGACCATCGAGGATTCTCTGCTTGGCGAGCAGGTGGAAGTTCGCATGCCGGTCGGTCGGCCGCTCGTCAGGCACATGGAATTTCTCGATCCAGGTCATCCCGATCGCCGCTTGCACGCGGGCTACTTCTTCATCGCCAATGGACGATGGAAGGCCACGCCGTCGGGCGTTAAGTTGGCCGCCTTCACAGGCGGCGATCGGCATGCGTATTATTGCAAGGTGCAGATTATCGCTGAGGGCGACGTTGGATACGATCAGGATGCTTTTCTGGGGGACGTTGAACCATTCCTCTCGGGCATGCTCCCGGAGATCATGCGTTCCATCGCCGATTGGGCCGAAGTGACTTCAGTACCCGACCCTGAACAATCAGAATGAGGCTGACATGAGTACCAAATCGAAGTCGAAGAAACGAGGCCGCAAGAAGCGCAAACTCAACACGCGGCTGCTCACCATCGTGGCGCTGATCGGGATCATGCTTACCGGCGTTGTCGGAGGTCTGATCTACTTGAAGATCAAGGGTGGTGTCTCGAGAAACATGGCAGCGGCGAGGGCATTTCTCGAGGAGGATCAGCACATCAAGGCGATCAGGAGTGTCGGCAAGGTGCTCTATCAGGAATCCGGGAATCGGGAGGGGCACACACTGCGCATTGCGATCTATGAAGACATGGTTCCGGAGACGCCCGAGCGTGCATCCCAGTTGTACCGCGAGTACCTCACCGCGGTCAGTCAACATGCACAGTTTACACCCGAGAGTGAATCGCTCGCGATTCGCGCTCTCGATGAGTGGTGGAGGTCCGCGATGGCCCGCGAGAGCGGTGTGATCTGGTCAGGACTGGAGGCAACGGCGAATCGAGTGAGAACTCAATTCAAGCCAGGGTCGCCGGCATACAGCCGCGCGACCCTCCTGCTCGGAGTGGCTCGAATGTGGCTCGGGCAGAGTAACTTCCTTGGCGATGTTGATCAGACTGGCCATGTGCGGTTTCCCGGCGAGGCCGAGTTGACTGAGTTCATTGAGTTGGAACCAGAGAACGATGAAGGACTGGCGGCGCTTGCATTTGGGCGAATGGCAGTGGCTCGACAGCTCGGCATCAAGGGTCGTGATCGGCAGGAGGCCAAGAACCTGGAGATGGCGCAGGAGTTCTACGATCACGCTATCGAGATCAACCCTGATGGACCCGCCACGCTTCTGGCGGTCGTGCGGCATCTGTTCATTCATGAGTTGGTGGCTGAACTCCGCTCTGCGACAGGGGACGACCAACTCCAGTCGAAGTTGGATGAACTCAACAAGCATCTCGCCGATGCCGAGCGAGTCATCTTGGCGATGGATGGCGTGCAGCGACATCAAGTGTTGGAGATGGCGAGATTTTTGGCCCTCATCGATCTGGAGCAGGGACATGAGCGGGCCGGTGCTGTGCTGAGAGCATGGGTTGAAACTCACCCAACAGATCTCGCAGTAAGAAATCTGCTTGCTGTGGAACTTCAGGCCACCGGTGATCTGGTCGGGGGCGAAGCCCTTGTGAAGGAAGTGCTTGAGATCCCCATGCTGCCCGTCTCTCTAGAATCTGAACGGCAGCAGGTGGATAGGGTCACCGCAGCGATGGTGCTGTTCGGCATCATCGCCGACCGCCGGGAAGCGGACGACAACAAGTTGTTGAGGCGTGAGGCCCATGAAGCGAGGGACCTGATTGTATCGCTGCTTGGTGGAGATACCGAGATTGCGGCTGTCCTTCAGGTGGATGGGCACCTTGCCTATGCCGATGGCCAATACGCTACGGCAGTCGCCGCTTATGAGCGGGCGTTGCGGCTGAGTGACACCCTTCCTGCCGAGGTGCTTCGGAAAGATGCCGATGCACTCGAGCGGATTGGGCAGCAGGGAACCGCAGTGAGCCGCCTGGAAGCAGTGATTGAGGCTGAACCTCGCAGCATCGGCAATCGCTTGTTGCTCGCGGCGCTTCATGGGCGGATGCGGAATCCGCAGAAAGCGCTCTTGATGTTGGAGACCATTCCAGAGGCATCCCGTGCAGAGAACCCCGAGATTGCTCGTCTGGAGCAATCACTTCGGCTCACCATGGTGGACGATCGTAGCCGTGTAGAGCAGGCCGAAGCAGGTACTGACGTGGCACTTCAGGCGGTCGCTCGAGCTGACCAACTTGACCGGGAAGGACGTTTGGCCGAAGCACGTGCGGAGCTACAGCCGCTCCTTGAAGGTGAACACGGCGAGGATGTCCGCGTCTTGATTGCGTTGGGGCAGATTGAGTCGAAACTCGGGAATCGGGAGGCGGCGCTTGCCTTCGTGCAGAAGGCTGCGGATCTTCAGCCTGGCAATCGGCAGATTGAACAGATGGCGATGGGGTTGTCCTCTGACGATCCTGTTGAGATCCTGCGGTCGGTAGTGAACCAACAGTACCTAGAGGGGGAGGAGCGAGATGTTGCGTGGTTCGTGGGCTTGCAGACACTCGCTGCCGCCCAAGATCGGCTTGCCGATACGATTGATTCAATGGATGCGGAAGCGGCCGCGACCGCTCGAGCGACGGCTCAGCGGGCTCGAGATGAGGCCGCGCCGTTTGCAGAACTCATTGAGCAGGCTTCCAACCGCAATACGCAGGCCTTCGCGTATCACTTTGATCAACTGCTCGCTGCGGAACGATTTGAAGAAGCTGGAGCACTGTTGCCAGCAGCGAGGGAAGGAAACTTGGACAACGCTGAGGGGAATCTCGCAGAGGCCGGACTCCTGATGGCCACGGGACGCGTAGCCCGTGAAGCAGGCAGAGATTCGACCGATGACTTCAATCAATCGGTCGCAGCGGCGCGCCGCGCGACCGAAGTGGCATCATGGCACGGCATGACATGGAAAACACTCGCTCAGGCCGCGACTGAGGCCGGCAATCTTGAAGAGGCGCGTGCAGCGTTCCAAGAAGTGATTTTACGCGACCCGAACGATATTCAATCAATTCGCCAGTTGGCCGCTTTGCACCTCCAAGAGGGTGGCGACAAGACGCGGGCGGTTTCGTTGTTGGCCGCTGCATCCAGGCGGTTCCCCACGAATCGGCCTCTTCGGGAGACGTGGCTTCAAATCGAAGCGGCGCACGGTGACCCCGCAGTGGTGCTGGGCGAGCGATATCGTTCATGGAAGCAGAACCCCGATGATCGCCAAGCGGCACTCTGGTATGCGGGCTTGATGGCGGCGCTGCCAGTTGATCGTGCCTATGTACTGAATGATGAGGGGCGTCCATCGCTCTCTGGTCGCGCGTGGTTGGCCCTGGATGGCACTCAGCAGACTCGCGCACTGGAGCAGCTCAAGGAGGATTGGCTCAAACGCATTGATCACATCGCGGATGACTTGGCTAATTCACCAGACCGCACCCTCCGGGAGGCGATGCAACATGCCACCGTGCTGCGCGAGGCTGGACGTCGCGAGGAAATGCTCTCTGTACTGTCCGACTATCTCGAAGGGCAGCGAACAGCGAATGATCTGACCCGCCAAGCCATTCAAGTAGCGCATTTCATGAGTTCATCCGACCGGTTCTTGGAGGCCAAGGTGCTTTTGGAGTCGTATCGAGATACTCAGGATCCAGAGGGATTGGAGATCGATTCGGCACTCGGCGAGATGTTGCACTCGATTGGTTCCTGTGAGGAAGCGCTTCCCTACCTCACCTCGGTGGGCGATGCCACTGGGCGATTGGGGATTAGGCTTCGTGCCGCGGATTGCCTGCTTCGTTTGCGTCAACTGAAAGAAGCTTCTGGGTTGATTGCCGCACTTGCGGCCGAAGAGCCGGACAACTATCAGATCGCCATGCTGACCGCGGGGCTTCACCGTGGCCGCGGCATGGTGGCCGAAGGGGCAGGTGACATCGATCAGGCCACGTCGGCTCGGGCTGCCTTCCGCGCAGCACTCGAGCGTGCAAGCGAGATTGATCCGAGCCGTACGGCTCCGTTTGTTGAACTCATCGAGAGCTTGGTCATTGAGTATCGGAGGACGCTCGATCGACGGCACTTGGAGGAGGCCATGCGATACCTTCAAGCTGCTTCGAACCTCGGTGAATCCGCTGAGTTGGTGTTGCAGCGGGCCGATGTGCAGGAGGCCATGGGCGATCCGCGTCAGGCAGTGCTTGATCTCGAGGTCTATCTTCGGAATCGGCCACGTGACAAGATGGTGCGTAGCCGGTTGACCGATGCATATGTGACTGCAGGTATGCCTGGCCGCGCGATCGACTCGATCGAGAAGGCTATCGGGGCGGAACCACGGGACCCGTACTGGCATGGATTGCTGGGTGATCACCATCGACAGTCCGCTGGGGACCTTGAGCGAGCCACACGCAGTTACATCGATGCGTGGCGGTTGGAGCCAACCCGTCGTCGACTGACCGCGCTGACCGATGCGACTCGAACCAACCAGCCATGGGACTACGAGGCTGCTGTCGAGGCCATTGAAGAGAATGTCGGGCATGTGGCAAGCGATCCTCGGATCATTGGACTTCGAGCGCGCGCCGAGAATGGGCTCGGTCTGGCGGCGCGAGCACGGGAGTCACTGCGGGAGGCGTGGGCCGTATACGCGGCGGCGGTCGAATCGGGCATCATCCCTGAGTTGTTTCTTGAGAACTGGTATGAGGATCTCTACGTTCTCTACCCAGATGGTGATACGACGGAGCCACTGCAATTGCGATCGGAACTCGTCGGGGATGCGCCAACCCGGTGGGATAGCCGAGGGCTTGCTCGCTTCTATGCACTGCGTGGTGGCGACGATCTGGCCAAGGCGGTGGAGTTGCAAATCGCGGTTGTGGATGAGGCGGATTCGGAGTTGTTGATGGGAGATCTTCGGCGACTCGGTTCCTACCAACTGGCTGCGGGTCAGGATCAGGAGGCGGCGGCTACATTCAAACGAATCCTCGAGAATGCACCGGATGATGCGGTGGCACTTAACAATTATGCCTATCTCCTTGCGACCCTGCTCGACGATCCAGAAACAGCCGAGCCGCTCGCCCGCCGCGCCGTGGCGTTGCAGCCCAGAGAGCCGAGTTTCATCGACACGATGGCGTTGATTCAGACACAACTGGGGAATCATGAGGCTGCTTTGTCCAGCATGATGGCGAAACTCTCATTGCGGCCAAATGACGGGTTATTGCTGCAGTCGATCGCGACCACGCTGAGCGACCAGCTCAATCGTCCAGAAGCGGCCGTCCCATATGCCCAGCAGGCATTGGCGCTTGACCCCCGTGGTGTGGAGGCCCTTGACCTAGCGGGTTGGATCGCGTGGCAGGCTGGTCAGCAGGCGAAGGGACGCGACTGGGTCGGCCAGTCCCTCCGTCGTCAGCCGACAGCGAGTGCCCACCTGCACATGGCACGCATCCTTGCTGCAGCCAATGAAATGGGGCAGGCCCGTGACCACTTGCAGCAGGCGGAACATCTTGCGGGGGATGGCCCCATGCGTGAGCAGATCAAAGCAGCTCGAAGCGATCTTGACGGGGAGGGCTGAGGCATGGGACAGTCTTGGGCGATGAGACGATCAACATGAATACGCCACAACCACCCATGCCGCCCAAACCCCGACCTGCGTCGCAGCCGCAGCGGCGACCAAGCATCGATCCGATCCGGGTGGTGCGTCAGCACATCATTGGTCTGTTGGCGGCGATCATCATCGGCGCGGTGGTTGGCCTTGCGGCTCACTTTGCTTTCAATTATTTCTATCCACTCTATACCTCGGAGGTGCTCTTCGAGGTGCGACCCGGTCTTACCGAGTCCACCGAGATCGGTACGGCCGAGGCACTCAAAGACGATGAAGTCGAGCGGATTGCACGCACGCAGACGCAACTGCTTATGCAGCGGGATGTGCTGACGAGTGGCGTCGAGAATCCTCAGGTGCGGGATACCAACTGGATGGAGACTTGGTTCATCGATCCACAAACAGGGCAGCCGCTCTACGCCCAAGCCGTGGATGATCTTGAGGATTATCTTCGGACACCGGTGTTGCGGGGAACCAATCTGTTTGCCATCCGCTGGTCATGGCATGTGGCTTCCGATGTGCCGAAGGTACTCAACTCCATTGCCATGGCCTACACCCGGAAACTCAAGTTGTTGGACGATGAGCAGTTCAGCGACAACGAGGATCTGTTCGACAATCAACTCAGCCACATCCAAATGAGCCTGCAGGGACTTGGTGATGACATTCATGCCTTCATTGTCGCCAAGGGAATCACGACGCTTGATGATCCCCGGTTCTCACAGGCCTCGATCGAGATCGAGACCTT
>JASMMN010000085.1 GCA_030748155.1 Phycisphaerales bacterium | reverse complement strand
GGGAATGAACGAAGGCATCGTGCCGTCGTCTCCGGTCATCGACCCATGGCTTCCCGAGCAGCACCGCGCCGCGCTCGGATTGGATTCTCGGACACGCCGCCTTGCACGAGACGCCTTTCTGCTGACGGCGACGCTCAAGAGTGGTCGAGATGTGCTGCTTACCGCCGCCCGCACCACCAATACCGGTGAGCCACTGGCGCCGAGCGGCTTGCTTCTTCGGCTCGAAGGTGAGCCCCTGGCCCACCGCATGATGCGATTCGTGGGCGAAGATGGTGGCGATGATGCGCCAACGCTCGCCGCCCGCCGCCCACCGTGTCGCGCGACCAGTGGTTTTGAGTCGCACCCACTGCCGACCGGCACACCCGATATCCATTCCATTTCGGTGACGAGTTTCAGTTCGTTCCTCAAGGATCCATACACGTTTCTTCTGGAACGCGACCGCCGCATACAGTCACGGGAAGTACAGACACAGTATGAGTTGGACGCCATGCAATTCGGGACGCTGGTTCACGACGCGCTTGAGACGTGGGGCAGGGCCGAGCGGTCAGCATCGACGCCAACCCTGAAATCATCCGTCATAGAGAACGACCTCCATGCAGCCCTCGATCGATTCGTCCACGATCGGTTCGGCTCCCGACCGCTTCCCGTTGTTCGCTTGCAGGCAGAGATGGTGCGGCAACGACTGAGTGTGTTCGCAAGGAAACAGGCCGAACGAGCCGCGGCAGGGTGGCGAGTACACAGCGTCGAGTTGTATTTCAACAAGCACAGGAAGGCCGACCACCCGCCGCCGCGTTTCCCCAACGCCGATGGTTTACTTCTCACCGGGAAGATCGACCGCGTGGACGTACACGACACCTACGGCTATCAGGCCCTTGATTACAAGAGCGGTCAGAAAGCCGATGGCGCGAAGAAGTCACACTGGTCTCCCAAACGAGGCTGGTTCAACCTGCAGCTCCCGCTCTACCGCGTTCTGCTCGGTTCAATCGGCCTTGGTGTTCCGGCCTCTGGCCTGGGCTATGTGCTGATTCCACCAACCGAGGCAGATTGCCGCTTTGATATTGTCAAGTGGACCGATGCAGACATGGACGCTGCTGAAGCCACGGCGGCTGAAGTCATCGAAACGATTACAAGTGGCCGTTTGCTGCGTGTGGCCGAAGAGTCGATCACATGAGACCAGTCGGCACACTCATTACGGCGAACGCGGGCTGCGGGAAGACATTTACGCTTGCCAACCGTGTGCTTGGCTGGTTGGTCGAACACCACCGCGTGCAGGGGACGTCTGGTGTTCGAGATGTCTTGGCTGCGACGTTTACCCGCAAGGCTGCAGGCGAAATTCAGCAGCGGATCTTGCGGCATCTGGCCCGCGGCGCCTTGGAACCAAAGCGATTGGCAACCTACCTCAGTGCCATTGATCTTGAAGTAGACCCAACCGGCGACGAACTTCTCGCCGTACTCGAAGATGTCGCCCGAAACATCGACCGGCTGCACATCAACACACTCGACGGCATTTTCCATCGACTCGCACGCGCATTGCCCGAGGCCGTTGGGCTTCCACAAGGGTGGACCATTGGTGATGAGCCAGCACTTCAGTCGCTGCAGCGGGCGGCCATCGACACGTGGCTTCGTTCGTGTGATGCGGCGGAAGTGCGCGAACTCGCCCGCGCCGCCGAGGGTGAAGTACTCAAGGGATCCATGCACCGGGCCATCATCAAGACGATTTGGGGCGACGGTCGCGGCGGTGGTCTGATTGAATTGCTCCGCCGCAGCACACTTGGAAACACAGGAATCGATCCGTGGATGTGGCTCGATGGACTCTCGGACGAGCAAATCAGCCCGACATGCTGCCGCTTGGACGATGGTGCGATTCGCACTGCGATCAAGAGTCTCTCCGACGAACCGGTTCCACTGACCAAGGCCGATACGCCGAACAAGAATTGGCTCAAGGCCCACGGTCGGGTCTGTGACGCGGCTCGCGATGGTAGGTGGGGCGATCTTCTGATCGATAGTTTGGTTCTCGCCGCGGTCGAAGGTCGTCCATTCTCTCGAGTATCGGTGTCAGACGGCATGTGCGAGGCAATGGCACCGCTCATTGGGCATGCTAGGCAGCAATTGGTCAATCGCATTCGCACTCGCATCGGTGTATGGCGGGAACTTCTACGGACGCTGTCCGAAGCTTACGACGATCAGCAGCGTGAGGGAGGCTGCTATGGCTTCGGAGACATCGCCTATCGCCTCGCATGTGCCGATGTGCTTTCGCAAGATGGCATGGAGTTGCTTGCGTGGAGACTCGACGCAACCATTCGTGACCTCGCCCTGGATGAATTCCAAGACACCTCCGCCGAGCAGGCCCGCGTACTGCATCCGCTTCTCGGCGAGATGTTTTCTGGCGACGGCGCGCACGATGCGCCGCGTCACCTGCTGGTGGTCGCCGACCCAAAGCAGTCGATCTACGGATGGCGTGGTGGAACCCCCATGCTCATCGACTGGCTTGAGCAGGAAGGCGGCGACGCAATCCTGTGCGAGACCATTGCGAGGAGTTACCGGTCTTCGCCGGTCATTATGGACTTTGTCAACGCGTGCTTTGAAGGAATCACCACGAACGCGGCGATGATCGGTGAGCGAGATCGCCGCTCGCTTCCACCACCAACGCTTGCGGCCGACTGCGGTTTGATTGGCACCGAGGCACCAAATCCGGTGGATGCTGCCCTGGCGAGGTGGAGATTCACGCCCCATGAGTCGGCGGAGACGCTCAAAGAGTTGACCGGTCAAGTCTGCGCCTATGTGGCCGAGAAGGATGATGTGCCTACCCTCGCTGCCACCATTGCTGCTGGGCGGCTGCCCTATGTCGGCACGATCGGAATCCTGTGTCCGACCAATCGCAATGTGGCAGCCGTTTCGAAGGCACTTGGTGATCAGGGCGTCGCGGTCAGTCAAGAAGGCAGTGGCAAGGTGGAGGACATCTGCGCAGCAGCGAGATTGCTCGACGTATTGCGAATCGGAGATCATCCTGGACACATGGAAGCGGCGTACCGCGTGTCACACTCCCCGCTTGGCGCGCGGGTCGGACTCCTGCCGACCGAGACACTGCCAGATCGATCCGCGTCGGTTGCGGAAGCATCTCGCCGCATTCGTCAGTCCATCGCGACGCGCGGCCTCCCTGACTCGCTTGCCGATTTGGTGGACGCGATCGCTCCAGAAGTTGATGCCCGTGAGTATGCATCTCTGCGTCGAATTGTCACCATCGCCTCCCACTGGGATAGCGCGACACCCCGGCGATTGAGCGAGTTCGTGTCGCACGTCGAGCAGGTCGGACTTGGGGAAGCCAGCGACGCTTCGGTGCGCGTGATGACCATGCATGCCTCGAAAGGTTTGGAGTTTGATGAGGTCGTGCTTCCTTGGCTCGATGACAAGATGGTGAAGGAATCGCCGTCCGTCTGCCAAGGATGGTCCGTCGATGCGCTTGGGGCGATCAAGGCGATTGCGCCCAGCGTGACCAATGACGAGCGTGTCCATACGCCGATTCTGCGAGCATTTCACGAACAGGCATTTGCGGGCGATTTGGCCGATCGACTTTCGCTGTTGTATGTCGCCGTGACCCGCGCTCGCCGCGGGCTGCACTTGGTGTTTCAGCCAGTCAAGAAGGATGTGGATGAGACCCTCTCACCCGCCACGTTCCTACGGGCGGCACTTCCGAGTCTTGACGCACAACTCGATGGCGTCGAGGACACGCCAGAGAAGGCGATATGGCGGGCCCCGGAATCTCGGGCCGACTACGAGCAGCCATGTGCAAGCACGCCACCCACCCCCGATGCGGTTGCGGTGCGGCTGCGGGCGACTCCCGTTGCGGCTGCCATCACCCCCTCGCAGCACGACACGGCTTCGCTGGGTGAACGATGCCGACTCGTATCCAGCGTGGCTCGCCGAGACGGAGTCGTGCTGCATGAATTGTTCAGAACGATTGAATGGTTGGACGATGGTCCACCCGATGAAGATGCCATCGAGCGGGCCTTCGATGAAGCAGCGATTCAACTTGGATCGCCAGTTTCAGATGACCGTCGCCGCGGCTTGACGGAACGCTTCTTCGCGGCAATTGAAGGTGAGCTCGGCCCCGCACTTCGGCGCAGCGCGCACGATGAGTGGCGTGCCACGACGCTCGAAGCACTTCCAGAACACCCACTGCTCGCGCAGCTTGACACGGGCGTGCTTCGCGGGCGCATCGACCGGCTCATTCTTGGCCGCGACGGCAGCGGTGTCGTCACACACGCCGCCATTCTCGACTTCAAGAGTGGTCGGGCTGAAACAGACGGCGACCGGTACGCCGCCACCGAGTGGTACCAATCCCAACTTGAGCGGTATGCCGAAGGCGTGGCCGCCGTCTACAACCTGTCTGCGGAGTCAATCGAGACAGGGTTGTTGTTCGTCGGGTAGTGGGATCGAGGCCCTGCTAGAATCGGCGTTCATGGCCTCTGGACAGCGAATCCTCGTGACCGAGCCTCTCTCTCGGGATGCCATCGAGTGGCTCTCGTCGCGGGCGGTCGTGCAGCAGATCGAAGTCGGTGATGCAGGGTTCGAGGATGCACTCCACGCGGCCACCGGGCTCATTGTTCGCACCTATACGACGGTGGACAATGACCTGCTCGACCGAGCGCCCATGCTCCGTGTTGTTGGCCGCGCGGGAACCGGACTTGACAACATCGACCTTGTCGCTTGCCGTGAACGAGGCATCGAAGTTGTCAACGCGCCGCATGCAAATCGACAAGCGGT
>JASMMN010000084.1 GCA_030748155.1 Phycisphaerales bacterium | reverse complement strand
CTCGATATTGTCCATGCTGCGGCCCACGGGGATGACCATCAGTCCATCGCCCGAGCCGACGCGGAAGAAGACATCGCTGCCATAGATGGCGATGATGTCCGGGCCGGCGTATCGCTTTGGGCGGTTGTCGACCTTGGGTTGCTCCGTGGCCTTGGGAACTTCGGGGGGCTTGCATGTGTCTGGTCCGCAGGTCGTGTCCTTGCCCATGAAGCGACCGCCGCGGTCTCGGCACGCATCGCGGCGCATGATGGTGCACTCTTCATCGACGCAGCAGGCACCGGTCGGCTCGGGTGGCTTGGGCTTTGGCGGCGAGTCCGGCTCGAAGAAGAACGATCGTCCGTGAACACGATTGAGATCTGTGCGGTGTGCTGTGTCATGCGTGGCGATGAGTTGTTCGTAGGTTCCGTCGTCGAGTACATCGCCTCCGCCAAGCGATCCAAAGGTGCCAAGCACTGGGATAATGAGCCACAGGCCAATGATGAAGAGCCCGGCGGCGCACACCATGCTGATGCCGAGCGGTCCCTGGAGTTGCGATCGATCAATCATCGACGGCTTCCTCCGCGGATCCATGCTTCGATAGTCAGTTCCACCGCGAGGCTCAGGCCGGCAGCCTTGCCCTGCTGCACGCGGGCACTGCTGATGCTCTCGAGTTCCGAGCTGTCTTCAAGGGCTCCAAGGATTTCAATGGCCTTCTCTTCGGTCGCTTCGAACTTGAGGGTTGCCTTGATGCGATCGATGCCTTGCAGCGTGCTGCCACCGACCTTGACGGCGCTCGTCGATTCGTTGAACTCGTAGGCTCGGATGCCAAACTCGTCCATGATGGCGTTGACTGCTTCGAGCATGGCCTGTGACTCTGTGGCTCGCATCGCGGGCGGAACCATTGGTCCGTACGCGACGACATTGGCCCGCTGGGCGGCAGCCTGTGTGGCGGCTCGATCAACCCGCGCGAGTTGGGTGCTGATCTCATCGGCCGCGCCTCCCCAACTGGCGGAAATAGGTGAGACCAACTCGGACCAGAAGAGCACGACGAGCAGGCCGACTCCGAGCAGCGCAATCATCCGGCCGCTGCGGGACATCCGTTCGTACTCCTGGCGGGCACGCTGGGCAAGTTGGCTGCTGGTACTCACGATCCATCCTCTCTGGGAATTTCACGGAGGTGGGCGAAGAGCCGGTTCCAATAATCGTGCAGTTGTTTGTCAAGATCTGGATCGGTTACCCGCTTTCGGGCGGCGCTGACTTCGTTCACCTTTGCAAGCGTTTCGGCGCGGCCGAGCGTGGCGATCTGTTCATCGCTGAGAATCTCCGGGATGGCTCCAAGATCCTCCGCGGAGAGATCGCCACTTCGGGCGCCGTCGCCAGCAACGCTCCGCGAGCCGGTGTCGCCAGCGGAGACGTCACGACCGCCGCGGCCGGGGCGGCTGGATCCGCCGGTTGGGCCGGTACGGCGGGGCACATTGGAGGTTTCGCCGTTCAGGGAGGGGGGCGGTGGGGCGACTCCGCCAGTTGAGGTATCCACAGTGCTTGGTGTGCTCGATCGCTCGCCGCCGTGTGCAAGGGGCGTTGATGGGGCGGACGGGGGTGGCTCGCTCGTGGCTTCGCCAGGTTTCCACACCGCGGCGACGCTGCGGCGGGGGTCTGGTCCACCCTCGGCGGATGTTGGCAGTTTGTACCGCCGCTGCTGGTGCGTCCATGCTGCAAAGTCTTGCTCTTGAGCGTAGTTCGGGCGGATGGCAGCGGATCCAATGGTGGCATTCAGTTTGAAGGAACGCATTCCCAGATTGCTCTGGGCCCCCCAATCAACCGTGACATTCTTGAAGACGCGTGAAGCCTGCATGTGCGACTTCATGGTTCCGATGAGTTCCGCAGCGGACTTCCCTTCGAAGGCGGTTGCATCGCCGCTGATTCGCACTGGTTCTCCGGCACCCATCTTGATGCTGTCGATCTTGATGCCCAGCGGCGTGCAGGCCGCGATGTCGGCGAGTAGTTTCGTCACAGGGATGGAGCCGCTGCCCAGTTGGGCATACATCTTGTTCCGCTGCTCAACCATCGCCGCGGTCGTGACGGCATCATCGAGGTTGCCGTGGGAGAGTTGCAACAGGCCGTATCGGATGCCGTTGGCGACCATTGGCCCGAAAACCAAGACCAGTAGCAGCAGAACCACGAGCCGTGTGGCCACGGCCGGCTTCGAGAGCGTGTCATAGGCTCGCTCGCCGAAAGTCGGTTCGTGCGTGGGAAGCGATGGCCGGAGTACCGTGAGCGGGGCGAGATCGTCGGTGGTCGCCAGCGCGCACGCCAGCGCGATGCCGAAGTGCGTAGCGTGCTCGGGGACATCACCGCTGCACCGCGATTCCATTGCCGATCGGGCCGACTCTGGGAGCGAAAGGAATGGCTGGTTTGTCGTTGGCGTGCCAACATGTTTGGCCAGCGATTGGGCTTCGTCCAGCGGCCAGCCTGCCTGTACGGCCGATTCAATGATCACTCGGCTGGCGGCGTTGGATTCTGCAAAGTTGGCGACATGTGTGGATCGCACAGCCAAACGACCAAGCCCCGCAAGCACCAACGCAGTGCTGCCATCGGCA
>JASMMN010000083.1 GCA_030748155.1 Phycisphaerales bacterium | reverse complement strand
CCAACCAGTGGGCAGATCACGTTGTGGCAGATTCACGAAGACGGTTCGTCCGAGGTGATTCCGCTCGAGTCACTCGGTCGTATTCCCGCCCAGACCGCCAAGCAGGTCATGATTCAGCGGTTCCGCGACAACGAGCGAGCGAGCATCCTCGACGAATTCGGAAAGCGACTCGGCGAGATTGTGACTGGCGTGGCGCATCGCTACGAAGGCGGGGCGCTCATCGTGCAGATTGACCGTGCCGAGGGCTTCATGCCCCGCTCGCACCAGATCCCCGGTGAGCAGTTTCATCAGGGCGACCGCGTTCGCTGCGTGATCCACGAGGTCCGCGAAGATGGCAACCGTGCCAAAATTGTGCTCTCAAGAAGCCACGAGGACTACATCCGCCGCCTGTTCGAGGCCGAGGTTCCGGAAGTGGCCGAGCATGTCATCGAACTCAAAGCGATGGCTCGAGAGGCCGGATTCCGAACCAAGGTGGCGGTGGCGTCCATCGACTCGAAGGTCGATGCTGTGGGCGCGTGCGTCGGTGTTCGCGGCAGCAGAATCCGCAATATCGTCGATGAACTCGGCGGCGAGAAGATCGACATTGTGCGATGGAACGAGTCGAGTCAGGTACTCATCGGCAACGCGCTCAAGCCTGCGGAAGTGAACGAGGTCAGCCTGTGCTTTGAACTGGGTCGCGCGACGATCATCGTCCGTGAAGATCAGCTCTCGCTGGCCATCGGCCGCCGTGGCCAGAATGTTCGGCTCGCTGCCCGCCTGACCGGCTGGGACATTGACATCCTCACTCCTGAGGAGTTTGCCAAGGGACTGGAGACGCTTGAATCTACCATCAAGACGATTGAGGGTGTGGACGACACGATGCTCGACCGCATGGGCGCGCTTGGCATGATCAGTGTCTTCGATGTGCAGGATGTTGGACAAGCCACGCTCATCAACGATGTGGGCATGTCCGAGGAACTCAGCGAACTGGTACTCAGTACCTGCGCCGAGAAAGCCAAGATTGTCGAGGAACAGCAGCGGCTCGAGAAGGAAGAAGAGGAACGTCGCAAGGCCGAGGCTGACGCGGCGGCGTTCGAAGCAGCAGGCGTTGAAGGCGAATCAGCCGCCGCTTCGATTCTTGGAGAGGCCCCAACTGTCGTGGATGCATCCGAGTCTGTGGAGGAAGAGGCTCAGGCCGAGACGGCTGCGGCGTCCATTCTGGAAGGAAACGGCGAGGAATCCAGTGAGAACTCCGGCGGAGAGAATCTGTAGGGCTGATCGCAGGTCGCGGTCAGCGTTGTCTTGGAGCGAACTTCGTGGCGAAGAAAGTCACCACCATTCGAGTTCACCAGATCGCTAAGGAACTAGGTGTCGCATCGAAAGATGTCGTGGCCAAGTGCGGCGAGGAGGGTGTGCCGAATATCACCAACCACATGTCGGCGATTTCGTTCGGCTTGGCCGCTACGATTCGCGAGTGGTTTGGTGAATCTGCTACGGGTAGTACTGCTGTGCAGACCGCAGCACCGGTTGATGTCAAACAAGCCCGCGCGAAAGCCAAGAAGAAGGTCAGAAAGACGACGCCCAAAAAGGCGTCTGCGAAGGCTGCTCTCAAAGAGGCTCCAACCGACACCGCGACCCCCGCGCCAGAACCGCCGCCATCGGCCACGCGAGGCACCGGTGTGATTGAGCCGCCGAGCCGCGTGGCCCCACCCGAAGTCCCGGGCGACCGGCTGAAAGAGAAACCTGCAGCCAAAGCGATTCCGAACGAACCGGAACGGCCTGAGAAGGTCGAGCAACTTGGTCGAAAACTCGAAGAGCCCAAGAAATCAAAGTTGTCCGGTCCCAAGGTCGTTCGAGTCGAGCAGCCGGAGAATATTCGGCCGCCTCGGCCCAAGGGCCAGTCTCATGGCGGCCCGGATGAACCTTCCGGTGGTGGCCCCAATCTCGATGGTCCGCCACCACCAGATGCGGCAGATCGAGGCAGGCCAAGTCGCCGCAATCGTCGCCGAAGTGGTGCCGCCGATCGAGGAACCGATGGCCGTGATGCCAAGCAGCAGCAGCAGGGGACTGGCGTCGGGCAGCGCAACTGGCGTGAGCAGGATCTGCGTGAGCGAGAGCAGCGACTTTCACGAAGCGGCGGATACTTCCGATCGGTTCGTCGCGACAGCGCCAAGAGGGCCTCGGGTCCGACCGGCACGCGGGCGAAATCTGCAGTGGATCTCGGTGGCGAGATCACTCTTCCAGAGCCGCTGACCATCAAGTCGATGAGCGCTGCGAGCGGCGTGAAGGCGAGAGACATTCTGCGATGGCTTGTGAGTGAGGAGCATGACGTCACCATCAACTCGACGCTCCCACCCGATGTGGCTGTCGACTGCATGTTGTCCTTCGGCGTGGAACTCGAGGTCGTCGAAGTCAAGACGGCTGAGCAGCAGATCGCCGAGTTGTTTACCGATCGTGACATGAAGGATGAGCGTCCCCGCTCTCCGGTCGTCACGATTCTTGGTCACGTTGATCACGGCAAGACCTCACTGCTCGACAGTATTCGCAACGCCTCAGTCGCCGAAGGCGAAGCCGGCGGCATTACGCAGGCCACCAGTGCCTTTCGTGTGCCTGTAACCGTGGGTGATGATGAACATCTTGTGACGTTCATCGACACGCCCGGCCACGAGGCATTCACCGAGATGCGGGCCCGCGGGGCGAAGGTGACGGATATCGTGGTGCTCGTGGTGGCAGCGGATGACGGCGTCATGCCGCAGACCATCGAATCGATCAATCATGCCAAGGCGGCGGGGGTGCCGATCGTCGTGGCGCTCAACAAGGTCGATAAGCCGGAGGCAACCGACGCGAACATCCAGCGTATCCTCGGACAACTCGCCGAGCACGAATTGAACCCGGTCGAGTGGGGCGGCGACACCGAAGTCGTGAAGACCACGGCGATCAAGGGCGAGGGCATTTCCGATTTGTTGGAGATCCTCGACTTGCAGGCGCAACTGCTTGAGTTGGCAGCAGACTTCGACGGGCCTGCCGAGGGCACAGTGCTCGAAGCGCAGTTGCAGGAAGGCCGTGGGGCTGTCGCGAGTATTCTCGTGCAGCAGGGGCAGTTGAAAAAGGGCGACTACATCGTGGCTGGCCGTGGCTTTGGCCGTGTCCGGGACATCATCGATGATCACGGAGATCAAACTGCTGTCGCGTTGCCGTCTGATCCGGTGACGATCTCGGGGCTTGGAGATGTGCCCGACGCGGGCGATCAGGTCTTCGTGGTCAGGAATCTGCGAGAGGCTGAGACTGCAGCGAAGGAACGCGTCGCTTCCGAACGACAGCGATCACTCACTCGTGAGCGGGTCACGCTCGACAACATCCTCGATCACATGAGTGAGGCCGGCAAAAAGGAACTACCCATCATTCTCAAGGCGGATGTGCAGGGATCAGTTGAGACGATCATGGCGACGCTTGCCAAGATGACCAGCGACGAGGTTCGCGTGTCGATCAAGCATGCTGCAGTCGGCGGAATCAGCGAGTCCGATGTATCGCTGGCCGATGCCTCGGCTGCGATCATCATCGGTTTCAATGTGACGGCCCCGGGCAAAGTGCGACGGGCTGCCGACGACGCTGGCGTGGACATTCGGTACTACGACGTCATTTACGACATCACCGACACCATTGAAAAGGCCATTGTCGGCATGCTCGAACCGGAGCACCGCATCGAGATCCTCGGTCACGCCGAGGTGCGGGAGGTCTTCCGTGTGTCCAAGGTTGGCATGGTGGCGGGTTGTTATGTCACAAGCGGATCAATTCAGCGGAGTGCTCTCATTCGCGTGACGCGAGACGACATCGTGATCGAGAACGATCGCAAACTGTCCCAACTCAAGCGATTCAAGGACGACACCAAGGAGGTCAAGTCCGGTCAGGAGTGTGGCATGCTCATCGACGGCTATGACGACATCAAGGTCGGAGACGTACTTGAGTGCTATGTCTCGCACGAAGTGCGTCCCGGAGTTTGACCATGTGGAGCGACGCGGATGATGCGGCATCAGGAGCAGATTGATGCGGTTGTGCATCGAGGGATCCAGAAGATTCTGGGTCGCGGACTGAATGATCCTCGCATTCGGGGCTTGGTGTCGGTGGTGCGGGTGAGTGTCAGCCCGGACTCGAGCGAAGCGAGGGTGTGGTGTTCGGTGCTGCCAGCCAAACATGCCGGGGCTTCTCTGCACGGACTCAACGCCGCAGCCGGTTGGATCGGTCGTCGATTGGGGGATGAGGTTCGCATGCGTCGCGTGCCGCGGCTGAAGTTTCTGTTGGATGAATCAATCAAGAAAGAAGCCCGGGTACTCGGGGCCATTCAGGAAGCCGTGAGGCGAGAGGAGCAGAGCTCCTCTCCCGACAGCGAGGAAGCAACATCGTGAAGAATTCCAAGGAGTACGGCGTCAAGTTCGTCGCACATGTCAAGAAACTCAAGAAGAGTTCGTATCCACCAGAGATGGATGATCCGGTAGAGGTGTTGGTCTACTCGCAACTGGTGTGGGAGTCGACCTCATCGAAGGCCGATGAGGCGTGGGCGCACCTTTCTTCGGCGGTTCTCGACTGGCATGAACTTCGCGTCTCCACGCCAGCGGAGATTGCGGAGATGTGTCGCGACACATCAGAGTTGGCGCTGGAGCGTGGCAAGCGGCTCAAGATGATGCTCAACCATCTGTATCAGCGTCACCATGAGGTAACGATGGCTCCAGAGTTTGAGCATCGCAAGCGGGATCTTCGCGAGTCCATCGAATCGCTCGACGGCATGACGCCGTTTGTAGCGGCAAGGTGGCTGTTGTTGTGCGGTGACGTTGGAGCTGTGCCGATTGATGATCAGTTGTGTTGGATGCTCTCCAACGCGGAGTGTGTGGATGAATCCGCCACACTGACCGAGGTTGCAGCGTGGGTCTGTCGTCAGGTGAGATCCGATCTTGCTTTCGACGTGCACGCCACGTTGCAGGCTTGGGTGAATGGTCAGAGCGATGCCGTTGCCAAGAAACGCCTCAAGGCGGCGCAGACAGCGGCCCGCGGCGCAAAGCGATCCCGTGCCAAGGCCATCGCCGACCGTGGCGAAGCCCAGCAGATTGCCAAGGAGAAGAAGGCTGAGGCAGCACGCCGCGCGGCGGCGAAGAAGGCGGCTGCCGAGCAGGCGGCGATTGAGGCGGAGCAGCGGGCTGCAGAGCGGCAGGCCGCGGCGGCAATGAGGAAGGCCACGTCCAAAAAGAAGTCGCCGGCGAAGAAGAAGGTGCCTGCAAAGAAGAAGCCCGCGAAGAAGAAGGTGACCAAGAAGAAGGCACCTGCAAAGAAGAAGGTCACGAAGAAAAAGGTTTCTACGAAGAAGAAGGTGACCAAGAAGAAGGTTGCCAAGAAGTCGGCTTCCAAGAAGAAAACGCGATCGACATCGCGCAAGCGCTGATGGCTGTGGTCGGTTTCTTTCTGTTCACCGGCCTGGCCACAGCGGCGACGCAGCCGCTCCTTGATGTGACCGAGTTGTTGCAGCGGTATGGCGAGGAGCCTGCAGCCGTAACCAACGGGCAGCCGTGGAGTTCGGCCACGCATCGACAGAGCGTCATGGCACAGGCAAATGGGCGGGAAGCGGAGTTGGCGGGCAATGTCCAACTGGCGTTCGAGGCCTATACCGAAGCGGTCGATGCCGACCCCTGCAACGAGGCGGCATGGTCGGGGCTCTGCAGAATTGGGCAGCAGGCCGGGGATGTAGCGCTGATGCGGAAGGCGTGGGCACGGCGACTTCTGTTGTGTCCTGACGACCCTGATGCGATCGGCAATGCCGCTTCCCTCGCCATTCGGGCTGGTCGACATGACGAGGCATTGGCGTTGCTGTTGAGGCGGCATGAAGCGGATTTGGGTGACGATCGATTGCAGTCGGCTCGATGGAACGCGGCACTCAGCGTCCAGTTGGAGCGTGTTGGCGAAGACACTGCTGTTCTGTTGCGGCGGAATGCTCGGGACACCCTCATGGAGTTGGCGGTGTCATCGCCTGGCGACAATGAGAACCGTATCAAATGGGCGAGTCTGCTTCAGCAACTCGCCGGCGAGGGATCACGTTCGCTGGCCCGCGACATTGCGGCAGCGCGTCTCGGCAGCGGCATGTTGATTGCCCTCGGTGATCGTGGTCGGTTTTCTTCCACATGCATTGCAATCGATGGCGTGGCTGGCGACGCAGAGGCGACTGCGGAACTGATTCGATCACTCCCCCAACACGATCTACGGCTTCGCACTCATTTTCGAGAGCCGCTGAAACCCGCCGAAATGTGGATGCATGCGTCGACCATCCACGCCACGCTGGGCAATGTGGACGGCGCGATCATGTTGCTCGAGGAGGCGATTCGGCAGGATGACGATCTACCACTGGCGTTGAATAACCTTGGATACATGCTGCTGGAACGCGAGGTTGATGTGCCGCGTGCGGCGGCCATGATCGAGTCGGCGTGCGAGCAGGATTCGGAATCAGCGGCCAATCTCGACAGTCTTGGGTGGCTGAGGGTACTTCAGGGACGGCTTGAGGATGATGAGCAGGGGCGTGGTGCCCTGAGCCTGCTCCGCGAGGCGGCTCGGTTGTCAGATCAGATGGATCCGGTGATTCTTGAGCACCTTGGCGAAGCCGAGGCGGCTGCGGGTCAGGAGGAAGCTGCTCGTCGCACTTGGCGGCATGCATTGTCCTTGCTTTCGCACCCTCGGTTCATCGCTGACCATGTTCGTGTATACGACCTTGTGCAGAACGGCGACTGGGGCATTCGTCTGATGCCTTCTCGTGCTCTGTATGATCTGGAGTTCCAAGACAACGCACCCCGTCTTCGGTCCAAACTTGACGTGAGCGAAACCGAGGCGAACTGAGATGTCAGGAGGATTCCCACATGGCCGGCCACAGCAAGTGGGCGAACATCAAGCATCGCAAGGCGAGGCAGGATGCAGTCAAGGGCAGAGCCTGGAGCAAGGCGAGCCGCGCGATCATGGCAGCAGTGAAGCAGGGTGATCCGGACCCGGACACGAACCTCAAGTTGCGGTACGCCATTGAAGACGCCAAGAGCGTCAACATGCCCAAGGACACCATCAAGAAAGCCATCGAGAAGGCCAGCGGTGAGGGCAGCGACGGGGCCACCTATCAGGACATCCGATATGAGGGGTACGCCGCCGGCGGCGTGGCCATTCTCGTCGATTGTCTGACCGAGAACGTACAGCGAACCGCCCCAATCATCCGGCACGCCTTCGAGAAGTACGGCGGCAACATGGCCAAGACCGGTGCCGTTTCGTTTGGATTTCACACCAAGGGTGTCATCCTCATCGAGGAAGGGCAGACGACCGAAGATCAGTTGATGGAAGTAGCGCTCGAAGCAGGCGCCGAAGACATCGTCGAGCATGATGGCGGATTTGAGGTTACGACCGACGTGCCCTCCTTTATTGTCGTCAAGGACGCCATTGATGGTGCTGACATCGAGACTGTGAGTGCCGAAATAACGATGATTCCGGATACCACCATCACCTGTGACAGCGTGCTGGCCTCCAAGGTTCTGAAACTCATCGACCTCATCGAAGAGTGTGATGACGTTCAGAAAGTCCACAGCAACGCTGATATCCCGGAAGATGTCATGGCTTCGCTGGAGTGATGGAGACTCGTCGCGCCGTCATCTTCCGCGGGCACGTGCAGGGCGTTGGTTTCCGATGGACCACATGTCGCGTAGCGCAGTCACATCGTGTTCGAGGTTGGGTGCGAAATGAGCCTGACGGCACGGTGCGGTGTGAACTGCAGGGCGAGCCGCGTCAGATCGATGCCTTCCTCGACGCGGTGGAGCGTGCCATGGACGGTCACGTGCAGGAGCGTGTCGAGGTACCCACCGAAGACGGGGCGATTCCCGACGAGGGCGTGGAAGTCAGGCGGTAGGGGCGGTCACTTGGACGTGAGGCGGATGCTCCGCCATCGCACCTGCCCGGGATCTGCGGAACCATGAACTTGCAGGGCGATGAATCCTTCGCCATCCTGCTTGTCCATCAGGTCGGCGCACGGTACCCCGTTGACCCACGTACGAAGTCGATCTCCATCGGCTTCGATTCGAAGCGAATTCCACTCGAAAATGCTCGGTACCGCCGCCATTGCATTCGGATCGTCCTTGAGCGGCGCGAGCCACCCACGTCCGGACTCGTCGTAGATGCCGCCGGTCCATCTGCGGTCTGAGTGATCAAGTTCGCACTGGTATCCCGTGACGCGGCCGTTGTCCTCGCGTTGTCGAGATCGAAACTGCACCCCGGAGTTGATGGGTTCATCCCACTTGAACTCGAGTTCGAGGACGAAATCGTCATACAGATCATTCGTACGAAGGAATGTGTTCGGTCCAGGCCCTCGGGTGCCGATGATCTCGCCGTTCTCGACGGTGTATGTCGCGTCTCCGCCGACCTTGGTCCATCCATCAAGGTTCTTGCCGTTGAATATGGGTTTGGACGCCGTGGAACACGCGGCCAGCAGCATGATGATGCCACCGCAGGTGATGGCTGCAAGCGGGTGGTGTTGTGCCATACCACCGAGCATAGCGGCGATCGGCGGTGGAGCCGAAGGCTCCTTCCTGCCGCTGCGAGTGGGCGATACAGGACTCGAACCTGTGACTTCTTCGGTGTAAACGAAGCGCTCTAGCCAACTGAGCTAATCGCCCTGAGAGGGGCTCGGCATGCTAGCAGGCCTGCTCGGAAGCGAAGCCATCAGCAGAATGGACACCAGCACCGAGGTGTAGAACTCCAGCAGCACAGCATGGGTGAAACTGAAGAGCAGCAGGCCGATCCACGCGGGTCCAAGACCGATGAGTGCTGCGCACGTTCGACCTCGCCGCCAAGCACCGATCGCAACGCCGATCGCGATGGCGAGCAGCAGAAGTACGCCAAGACCACCTTGCTCGATGGCGGTTGCCACGAGTGAGGCATGGGGGTTCCAGGTGATGAAGTCGGGGACACCCGCGCCCCACTGCGAGGGCATCTCGGCTTCCTTCATCGCGAGTGAACGTCGAATTGAACCGGCGCCATGGCCAATGAATGGTCGATCCTTCAGCAACTCCCACCCGGCATGCCACCAGATCACCCGTTTGCCGGAACTGGAGTCAAATCGATTGATGTCTGCTACGGGTGGGCGTGTGGTGGTCGTGATTTCGGCGGTGGCTGCGCTGGCGTTGGGCAGTGGCCTTGAAGCAGCCGGTGGTGTCTCCACAAATGTCTCGACCTCGTGGTAAGACCTCTCAATACGCCGATCCATTGTGAATCGCACAAAGGAAGTGGACAGGATGCCACTGAGCAGCAGGGTGGTAATCATCGGCCAGACCCACCGACCCTTGGGTCGATGCGAAGAACACGCCCATCGAATCGCCACCGCCACCAGACCGCCGCTCGCGATGACCCAACTCGATCGGTTCAGGGTCATCACGACGCCCACAGCAGCCGCGGCGGCCAGCACCAGCATCACGATGCGCCACGTCCGCATTTGCAGGCTGACAACAAGTACGGAAGTCAGCAGCATGCTTGTAAATGCCCAGAGCGCGACATTCGGAGCGTAGTGATAAAGCCCTGAGGCGACTCGAAATGGCTGGCGAGGTGTGCCTTCGATCCATCCAGCCCAGCCGAGTATCTGGATGATTGCCTGCCCGGCAACGCCGGCTGCGAGTCCGCACATCCACCAACGAGGTTGCGTGATGACGGGAACCATTGCTGGCACGGCCAGCAACGCCCACGCACCCTGCTGGTGGGCATGCGTGGGATCCGGCGACCACGCAACCGACACGAAGGCCAAGATCCACCAAGCGATCCACAGGAGGACCGTGGGGCGAGTGACCAAAAACCGCCACCGTGCCAGGCATTCCGGAATCGCCGCACCTGCGGCAAGGCCCAAGCAGAACAGCCCAAACTGGTCTGTGAACCCTCCCATGGGCAGCGAAACAAGGGCGGCGACGAGTAGCAATCGGTGTACAGGTCTCGCGAATCGCCTGAGGATGCCACAATCGGGGATGGTCCCAGTGTCCATGTGTCATAGAGGGTATCGGGAGGTTAATTTCGCGATCGGAGGCATATTTCCGGCGATTACGCTTGAGGTGACTACCCGGAGGCCATAGCGTGGGCTTGCTGCCGTCGGGGCCTCTCGGGTGGACGTCAGGGATAGAGGAGTTTGATGCCATGAAGGTACAGATGGGTTGTGTGGCGTTTGGTATTGCCGTCGTAGTCAGCGGGTTATCTGCTGAAGTTCTCACGGTGGGTCCGGGCGGGAAATACCAATATGAAAGTATTCAACAGGCGATCAAGGACGCGGTTCATTTTGATCAGATCCTAGTTGCGCCAGGTATCTATCCAGAGACTGTGAATCCACGAGGCAAGCGGATCACAATCGAAAGCACTTCTGGCCCAGAGAACACGATCATCGACGGCGAGGGGATTCGTCGCGGCATTATGTGCGTAAAGGGCGAAACCGAACATACCATCATTGATGGTTTTACGGTCCGAGATGGCCTCGCGCCGTGGAATCCGGGCGGCGGCGGCATGTACATACACAATGCATCTCCCGCAGTTCTCGACTGCCGATTCGTGAGCAATTCGACCGGCTCTCGCGGCTACTACTACGACATGCATGGTGCCGGTGTTGCCATCAGTAACGGGTTGCCAACGTTTACGGGATGTACGTTTCTTGCCAACACCGCGACTGGCATGGGGGGCGGTGTGTACTGCGAGGACAACAGTGTGATCGCCCTGACGAACTGCACGTTTGAAGCCAATCAAAGCCAGAAGGGTGGCGGCGTGTACTTGTCCGAGTCATCAATGGCACACTTCACGACATGTCTCTTCACGAACAATGGTGCGTCGTGGTACGGCGGCGCATTGTATGTGCTGGATGGCTGCTCGGCTACTTTCATCGATTGCAACCTGCTCTCCAACGGTGCCGGGATGGGTGGCGGTGGTGTGTATGGACAGTGCGGTGACATCGCTATCAGTGGTGGCACGATTGAGGGAAACATGTCCGGACTCGGTGGTGGCATCTCCATGAACTGCGGATCGGCTTTGGTCGATAACGTGAGTTTTGAAAACAATGAGGCCGACACCGGTGCTGACATTCGCATCGCCTATGAGGGGCCACCGCCCGGTACGCCGCTTGCGGACGTCAGTGTGGCGGACAGTTTCTTCTGCGGTTCCGAGAACTCGATCGATGGGCCGTGGAGCGATCTTGGTGGGAACACCTTCTATGGCGCATGTGACAACGGCGCGTGTTGCTCCAACGGCATCTGTGCGATCATCGACGCGAAGACTTGCACGTTGTTGGGTGGCGACTTCCGCGGCATGGGGACGTTCTGCGAGACTGAGAACTGCCCCGGAGACTGCCCCGCAGATATCGACCAGAGCGGTTTCGTTGGCGTGGACGACATGTTGCAGGTCATTGCGGATTGGGGACCGTGTCCGTGATCTTGCGGCAGGGTTGAGCAGGCGATCCCGTCGAGGCGGGTCTTCGGTAAGGAGAGCAGGAGACCGGGCCGCGCGAACACTGTTCTTTGTTTGCGTTTTCGCTTTGAATACACACGCCCCCGGGCCGCTTCCCTCGCGGCCAGGGGGCGTGGTGTCAATCGCTGGCCGCCGGACCTGCCTGCCGGGCGGCGAACGCTTCGATCGTGTCAGCCCGCTTCGGCTCGCGGATGCGAGGCGTCGTAGGCCTCCCGCATGCGTTGTGTCGTGAGATGTGTATAGACCTGCGTGGTTGAGAGTGAGCGGTGCCCGAGCAGTTCCTGTACCGCGCGGAGGTCGGCTCCGTTGTCGAGAAGGTGCGTCGCGAAGGAGTGCCGCAGGGTGTGGGGAGAGATGCTGGGGTCCAGACCGGTTTGTTCGAGGTATTTGCTGACCTTGCGGCGGACCGAGCGGGTCGAAATGCGGGTGCCGTGCCGATTGATGAACAATGGCTCTTCGGCGAGCAGTTCATGGCCATGGCGACGGCGAGTGGTGATCCAGTCGGAGATTGCCCGCAGCGCGTGTGTACCAAGCGGAACGATCCGCTCGCGGCGTCCCTTGCCAGAGACGATGAGGGCCTGCCCGGGCTCGTCGACATGCTGCATGTCGATACCGACCAGTTCGCTGACGCGAATGCCCGTAGAGTAGAGTGTTTCGAGCATTGCTCGGTCGCGGCAGCCCAGCAGCGTGGCGGCTTCGGGGGCTGCGAGCAGTTTTTCGACATCCGCGACGGTGATCGCCTTGGGAAGCCGCCGGCTCTGGCGGGGCGTTCGGATGATGGTCATAGGATTGCGGCTGATGACACCCGTTCGCTCAAGCCACTTGTGGAAGGAGCGGAGGGTGGCGATTTTGCGAGCCATCGTGGCGGTGCTGTAGTTGCAGTCGGCGAGGTGGGCGAGAAAGCTGCGAATAGGCTCAACCTCGCAGGCCAGCACGGTGGTGGTGAAAGTGGCCGGGCCGACCGAGCCGACGACATCGGGCTTGCCGTTCTTGGCCTTGGCCCAAGCGGCTTGTTCTCGGTCTGCGTTGTAGCCGAAGCCGACCTCGTCGCTGACGTGAGCAATGAACTGCCGCAGATCGACGCCGTAACACCGGGAGGTGTACTGGCTGAAGTGCCGCTCATCGGTCAGGTAGTCAAGAAAGTCCTTGACGATGGGGTAGGTGAGTTCGGGTCGGGGTGCTTTCTTGGGCATCTGGTGGGGGTTTCC
>JASMMN010000082.1 GCA_030748155.1 Phycisphaerales bacterium | reverse complement strand
CTCCGACCTTCTGACCCCCAGTCAGACGCGCTAACCAAGCTGCGCTACAGCCCGTTTGGTCGGTTTGGTCAAGGGTGCATGGTAGCAGGGCGGGGAAAGAGCAAGAAGAGAAGACAGGCAGTCGACTGCGGCATGGGCAATCGGCTCACGCCGCAACGGACAGGGTGGGATTCGAACCCACGGTACGAAAAATCGTACACAGCATTTCCAGTGCTGCACCTTCAGCCGCTCGGTCACCTGCCCTTTGAAGAGGGGATTGTAGGTTGGATCGCACCGCGCGGACAAGGGAGGCGGCTTACCCTTCTCCGCATGAGCCATACTTCACCCCCCGCGGCCGGATTCCTTGTGCTGGACAAGCCGGTCGGCCCCTCGTCCATGCGAGCCGTCGCCGTGGTGCGAAGACGAGCAGGCGGACTCAAGACGGGACATGGGGGCACGCTGGATCCGCTCGCGAGCGGCGTGCTGGTACTTGGCTTGGGCAAGGCAACCAAACTGCTTGAACGGATCGTGGCGACCGACAAGGGCTATGAAACCGAAATCGATCTGTCCATCCGAACCGGCACGGACGACATGGAAGGTGAACCGGAAGTCGTTGAGGTCGCCGAGCCACCGGATCGAGCCACCGTTGAAGCCGCCCTCCGGCAATTCGTCGGAGATGTCATGCAACGCCCGCCCGCCTTCAGCGCCATCAAGGTGGAGGGTCGACGTGCCTACGCCCTGGCGCGGCAGGAGAAGCCGGTTGATCTTCCCCCGCGTCCGGTTCGTGTCAATCGTCTGGAACTGGTGGCATACCAGTGGCCCGTGGCCACCATCACGATTGCGTGCGGCAAGGGATTCTACGTTCGCTCGCTCGCGCGGGACCTTGGTCAGACGCTCGGTACGGGTGGCTGCTGTCAATCAATTCGACGCACTGCCGTTGGACCTTTCTCGATTGAAGAAGCGATTCCCCTCGATGATGTCCCGAATCCTCTTGAGCCCCACATGCTGCTGAGTGTCGAGTCCGCGCTGACGAGACTCGACTGATCCCCCTCACCGCCTGCTTCGGCTGGACTTGCGCCCCTGGAATCCCGGAGAGTTGTCCATCGGCCGTCGATACAAATCGCGTGGAGAGCCGCCCCAGCAGGCGGGCATGGGTTCGGGCTCGTACAAGCCCGCCATCATCAGATGGAAGATGATCTCAATCGCGCAGTTCGACAGTCCAATAGGCTTCATTCAGAAAAACCCTCCATGCTTCATAGTGACGCCGCCGCAGCCGGATCGAGCGATCCGGGCATGTTCTGGGCCGGCGTGGTTTTCGGATGAGCGTCATGCGTGCTTCGGGCGGGGTCTTGTTCCCCTTCCGGGCGTTGCATCGCACACAGGCGCATACGAGATTGCCCCAACTGTTCTCGCCGCCGCGGGACTGTGGCAGCACGTGGTCGATCGAGAGTTCGGATGTCGGATACCGCTTGCCGCAGTACTGGCATGTGTTGCGGTCGCGGGCGTACAAGTTGCGACGATTGAGCCGAACATGATGATCGGGCATCCGTGTGCAGCAATGCACGCGGATGATCCGAGGTACCGCGACGTACGAGGATGCCGTGCGGACCCACTCGTGGGCCTCCGCCTCGTAGCGCCGCTGGAGATCGGCCACTTCGAGCCAAGATGAAAGATTGAATTGTTCCCAGCGACCATCCGTGACGGAGATGACCTCGGCGACATCGCGAAACAGAAGCACGAAGGCTTGCCGAACCGGCACGACGCGAGTCGCCGCGTAGCCACGGTTGAGCACAAGGACCGGTTCATCAAGAAAGCTCGTGAGTGCTGTCATGCCTGAGTGGTGTCATTCCTCGTCAAAGAGAACCCGCGGCGGTCACATGTATTTTCATGCTACATCGACCAACCGCCCTGTTGGGGCCGATTCAGAACTCTCCGCCCCCACCATGCCACGAAATCAAGGCCAGATCCACAAAAAACGGCCATGGAAAAACTCTGCAGAGTGCCCCACGATTCTCCTGCACTTGCGGGAGGGGCTGCCTCGGAGGAAAGGGGGAGGTATTCTCTGCCGTTCACCTGCTCGCCTGCGCTACCGCGGCGAAACCGCGATCACGGTAGTTCCAGCAACTCCACATCGAACACCAGGGTCGCATTCGGAGGAATCGGGCCACCCGGGGTTCCACGAGCGCCATAGCCAAGTGCCGCAGGGATGACCAATTTTCGCTTGCCGCCGACCTTCATCGATCCGACACCTTCGGTCCACCCGGGGATGACTCCGCTGAGCGAAAAATCGATCGGGGCACCACGATCGACGCTGCTGTCGAACTTCGTACCGTCCGTAAGGTAGCCGGTGTAGTGCACCCGCACCGTAGTCTCAGGTGATGCCGGGGTCTCGCCGGTTCCCTCTTCGAGATCGAACCAGGCCAGCCCTGAATCACTGGTACTTGACACATTGTCGCCGATAGACACTCCGGGAAGTTCGGCGGTATTCTTCAGGACTTCATCCACGCTCATTGTCAGTTTCTCCAGTTTCTTGTTCTGTTCGGCAACGGCTGCCTCGGCTGTCTGTTGCGCTGCCCGCGCTGTCTGTTGCGTTGCCCGCCACGCCGCTTCGCTGCCTCGGCAGCCTTCGGCCTTGGCCTCGGCCTGTTCAGGCGTGAGCAGTGTGACTTTCTTGATCACAATATCTTCCGTCGGAACATCGTCGTAGTGTCCACCGTTTGCCCCATGAGCATGTCCGGTTTGACATGCCTTGATGGCATCAACCACATCCTCACCCGAGACGACTTTGCCAAACACGGCATAGGCGGCACCATCCCGCTGCTTGCGGTCGAGTTGGGGATTGTCTTTGATGTTGATGAAGAACTGGTTCGTCGCCGAGTCGGGCTGGCCGCCGAGGCGTGCCATTGCGATCGTGCCACGCTTGTTCTTCAGACCATTTCTCCACTCGTTCTTGATCTGCGGCTGGGTGGGTCGCTTGGTCAACCCTGGCTCAAATCCGCCACCCTGCACCATGAAACCATCAATCACGCGATGAAAGATCGTGCCGTCGTAGCCGCCGTCCTTCGCGTAGGCGATGAAATTCTCGACCGTAATGGGGGCAGCCTTCCGGTCGAGCATGATCACCATGTCGCCCTTGCTGGTGTCCATTTCAACATACTGATAGTCCGAGGTTGCCTTGGACTTCGCCTTGGCTGGATGGTCAGACTTGGTTGGATGATCGCTCGGATGGTCTTGGACCGCCATCGCCACGGCGGCGACAAGGGTCGCAGAAGTCAGTGCCGTCAACATGTTCAATCGTCTCATACATGGTCCTTTGTCTTCAAATGCCGGGGGGAGCACCGGTCGGTGGAACGGGGCATCCTACGTGGAGATGACCCGAAAGTTCAGGTCAGCCGCGCGACGATTTCCTCAATCGTCACCAGCGGCCCGGAACCCATGCCCGGACACGGCGTCTGCCGCTTGACGGCCTCCCACATCTGCTGAGACTCCATATTCCCCGCCCAGAACGGCCAAGTGCCGCACTGGCGGGGCCGAGCGGCATAGAGGCGGCATCCTGACTTGCCGGACGTGTCTCGCGTCAGAAAAACACAGTCCATCCCCTGCGAACTGGAATGCTCGCGAAGCGACCAGCGGCCGTTGATCTGTCTGGCATATGTCCTGTGAAAAGTGGCCTCGCTCATGCCCAGCATGGCTGCCATGGCCTGCCCCTCCTCGGCGGTGAACCATACGGCTCCGGGCGGACCGGTGCAGCAATTGCCGCAGCGGGAACACTCAAAGCGAAGGCCGTCGCGGTACCACGGGGCCGAAGGCGATTCAGCCATCCCGTCCATCCCAACCCGCGGGTGCTGTCCCCATGACCAGCACGTCATACAACAACACCTCGTCCTGCTCCAGCGGGGACTGCAAATCGTTCAACACTGCTGGACGGTCATCAAAGGCGATTCGATCGAGGTTGAGGATCTGCCGGAACTCCCATTCGAAGTCATTGACGATGTGCGATTGCATCAGCCGCTCGATGTCGCGGCGGCAGGTGGCAACCCCCCACATCTGCGCATGTCCGACACGGCGACCCGCCGGGTCTTCCTGATCGACCAGCACGAGACCCCGCCACAGCGTGTACCCAATGTCGCGGCCCCTTGCGTCAAGGTTGCGGTCGGGATCGTCATCGAGTTCCAGCAGCCAACTGGCCTGCAGCGCCAGCAACAGATGGTCCGGGTCCGCGAGGAAGCCCTCGCGTTGTTCAAGAACCGACCGAACACGCACGGGGTTGCCAGTTGGAATGGGCTGAATGTCGTCATCATGCCGCCGCTGGACGTTGAATCGCTGAAGCAGGTCCTCGATGCCGCTCGCCCAAGATGGATCAACATGAATGATCAATCGCTTGTCCTGATCGAGAAAGATCTCGAAAAACGGATCGACGGCATTGACGCCCACTCCGATCGTCGCATCCTCAAGCAGAATGGGCTCAAACAGATCCCACGCCCCCAGGAAGTGGTCCAGATCGATCGGGTGACCGATGTATACATCCACCTCGCGATACGCATCTCGACTGCCAAGTTCCATCAACCCCGACACACGCCCAGGCAACATCCGCATGAGCTCGTGCAGGAGCGGTCGCACCAATTCATGCGAAACCGCGATGGTGTACGTAACCGTCTCCGGATGCGGCTGGTCCTGCCCCCATACGACCTGCGACCAGCCGACGGCGTGTGGCCGCAGCCCACCGCTCTCGACTCCGAGTGCGAAGAGGTGCCCATGCTCGATGACACGAGCAAGATCGCTTCGGATACGGAACGGTGCTTCCATACACGCATGATAGAGCCCCTCGGGAAGCGGTCGGCACGTAAAGGGTTCCCCTTTTATGATGGCAATCTGTCGATTCCAGGCCGATGGCCACGCGGAGACCGCAATGAGTACGAATCAAGAGAGCGAGGGCACAACCCGGGGAACTCATGGACGGGCACATTGGAAGAGCCGCACCGGCTTCATCCTCGCCGCAGCGGGCTCGGCAGTCGGTCTCGGAAACATCTGGAAGTTCCCATACATTACAGGCGAAAACGGTGGCGGTCTTTTCGTCCTCATCTACCTCATCTGCATCGCGCTGGTCGGTCTGCCGATTCTGATCGCTGAAATCATGATCGGCCGCGCCGCGCAAGCGCAGCCGGTCGAAGCATTCAAGCGGTTGCAGGGAGGCCCGACCGGATGGTCTGCCGTGGGTTGGCTGGGTGTCGTGGCCGGATTCCTGATTCTGTCCTTCTACATCGTCGTCGCGGGATGGGCGATGGACTACACGCTCAAGTCGGTCGTCGGCTTTACCAATCCGATCGGGCAGAGGGCCTCCGACACAGCGCTCGTCTACAAGGCAACCGAACCTGTAGAGTCCATGCGGGTAGCACTGGCCGAACATGACGCCGCCGATCCGATCGAACATGCTGTCAAGAGTTGGCGCCGCCAATTCGCGCCATCAACGTGGGAGCATTGGCAGGACTACCAAGAAGCTTCTGCCGCGGTCGGTGTGAACTCATCGATCCTGCTGGAAGACCCGGCCATAAAGGCGGCTTTCGACACGGTCGAGCCCGCCCTTTCTGCGCGAAATGCCGCATTGGCCGAAGCACGAGCCGCCGCTACGCTGAAGATCGGGGAGATGTCCGACGAAGAGGTCCGCGAAGCGGCCACCACACTGAAACGCCGCTCCATCATCAGCACTGAAGTGACAAGCATCTTCATGGGCCTGCTCGGCGACGGTTGGACGAGCACCTTCTGGGCAGGCATCTTCATGTTCCTCACGATTCTGGTGGTCGCCAGTGGCGTGGGCGCGGGCATCGAGCGGACCTGCCGTGTGATGATGCCGCTATTGCTGCTGTTCATCCTGTTTCTGGTGGTATACGGGTTCTTCCAACCGGGCTTCGGCCGAGCCATCACCTTCGTGTTCAGCCCTGACGCGAACGAATTGGAACCTCGCGGCGTTCTCGAGGCGCTCGGTCACGCCTTCTTCACACTCTCGCTGGGCATGGGCGCGATGATTACCTACGGCTCGTATCAGCGACGAGGAAGCGGTGGACTGCTTGGCGAGTCGGTCGCGATTGCGACTTTCGATACCGCCATCGCCCTGCTGGCGTGCCTGATGATGTTCCCGATCATCTTCTCGTACGGGCAGGATCCGAGCAGCGGCCCGGGGTTGGTGTTCATGAGCATGCCCTTGGCATTCGCCGAAATGGGCGAACTGGGCATGATGCTCGGCATCGTCTTCTTCGGCCTGCTCGTTTTCGCCGCGCTCACCAGCGCCATTTCGCTGCTGGAAGTCGTCGCCTCGTATCTGATCGACGCGCACGATTGGAGCCGTCCGAAGGCGGCTTGGACGCTCGGTGGCGTGATCTTCGGGTTTGGCATCATCACCGCCTTCGCCAACTCGGCAGGCTTCAGAATGACATCGTGGCTTCCCGGATACGGCCAGTCCTTCTTTGACACGATGGATCTGCTCACGAGCAACTGGATGCTCCCGCTCGGCGGGCTGCTCATTGCGATCTACGCCGGGTGGATCATGCCAGCCCGGCTCCGCAAGGCCGAACTCACGGACCTCTCGGGTCCGGTTGCCACCGGCTGGCTCTTCCTCATACGATTCGTCGCCCCCCTGCTCGTGCTGATCGTGCTGCTCGACAAGGTCGGGCTGATCGACGTCAACGAGATCTCATTCCACCTCATGCACTGACCCCCTTGGCCCCCGGAACCCCCCCCGTATGGATCAACTCAACGAAACACTCGAGACCTTCAATGGCTACATCTGGACTGACTGGATGTTGTACATCCTGCTGGCCGTCGGACTGCTCTTCACGATCTGGAGTGGATTCAGTCAATTCCGCGCCCTGACT
>JASMMN010000081.1 GCA_030748155.1 Phycisphaerales bacterium | reverse complement strand
TGACTGCCGCTTGATGCGGCATGGCCCGATCGGCCTGCATGACCACAACCTCACCTCGGTTGAGCGCATGCCGTAGTCCAAGCCACATTGATAGGCCATCTTCAATCGGTGCTTGAGTGACACCAATCGACTCACGCAAGTGACTTCGAAGTGCCTCAAACGGCCCAGATTCATCTCGCTTGAAAACGACGTGAATGCGGTCTTCGAGCCGCGCGAGCGCGGCCAGCCCAACCTCGAATGACCCCATATGAGCGGTTACGAGTACGGCGCCCTTTCCAGAAGTGCGGACTGCTCGGTAGGCATCCTCGCCTTCGACATGAACTGGCGCGGGCGACATGCAATGCTTCGATTGCTTTGCAAGCGACCCAAGATCGGTAACAAAGTCATAAAAACTTCCTACGACCTGCCTCGTAAAGACACGCTGCTGGCGGCGGTTCAAAGCCCGTCCAAAAATGCGATGGGCATTCTCTCGTGTCCCGCGCCTCACTGTGGGGGATAGCAATGGCACGGCTCGGACTGCAACCGGGCGGAGGGCCCGCGCGAGCCAAGGGGTTCTTGCAGCGAAACGAAAGAATGGCCCAAGAACCCGAGGCGTTCCACCCGATGCGGGCGTCATGCTGTGATGTATCCACTGCCCAAGCCCCAGGATCGTAATCTGGTTGTCCTCATCGCTCGACACTGCCGTCCAGTATACAACCCTCTCTTCTGACCAGCCACAGACGCGCAGGAGGATCGCCTATCATTGCTCGCGATCATGGGCGCGATCTTCTACCGGACATTGAGAAACGCAGTCCGTCTCGTGCGGATTCAGACAATTCGCCAGACTGCACTGAATTCGGACCGAGTCTGCCGAGCCGGCGGGTTTGTACTTGCATGTACACACATCAGTCACATCGAGCCCATCGTACTATCTGCCGCGATGCGGCGACAGGTGCATTGGGTAGCCCGGCAGGAGTTCTATCGATACGGAGTTGCTCGCTTCATTCTGAATGCCAGCGGAGCCGTGCCAATAGATCGTTTTGGATCTCCGATCATTGGCGTCCGTACTGCGGCGCAACTCGCCAGAGTCGGGCGATGCGTAGGCATCTTTCCGGAAGGTGGTATTGCGAAGGGGTCGCAATCGGTGTTGGGCGGAGGATCAATCAAGGGCGGCGCATGCTCCATCGCAATCGACGCCAGCGTACCCATTGTACCTGCTGTCATATTGGGGACCGACGGACTGACCACCGTCAAGTCATGGATTCCTCTTCCCCGCAAACCCGTTTTCTTCGCCTTTGGTCGTGATATCCACCCACCCACCAGTGGAGGCCCCCGCCGCAGCCGCCGACTTCAGATGAAGCATGCCGTCGAACAGGAATTCCGAGCGGTCTATTCCGAACTGGTGGCGGCACTCGACTCAGACCACTCCAAACTGACCGCAGCGATAGATAGCCGGCCCATTGAGCCGAACTGATGAGCGATCTTGCGTACAGAATCACTCGGACTCTCGGCGGACTCGTCTTTTGGATGACCAGCACACCGGTCGTACGTGGTACGAAGCACGTTCCGCCAACGGGGCCTTGTCTTCTTGTGGCAACCCACCAAAGCCCCTATGACATCCCGCTCCTCATTCGCCACATTCCGAGGCTCCTCGATTTTGTCAGCGCGGTGGATGTCTTTCGCAACCCGGCCGTGGCTATGTTCTATCGACTCCTGAATGCCTTCCCGCTTGACAGAACCCGATCCGATCCGAAGACGGTTCGCACCATTGTGAGAAGGCTGCAACATGGTCGCGTTGTTGCGATGTTTCCTGAAGGAGGTATTCGGGCGGGCGAGGATTCAGTGGTCAATTCGCACCGCATCAAAGCCGGTGTTGGCCGAATCGCCCGTTTGTCAGGCGCTCCAGTCGTACCATGCGTCATTGTCGACTCGGCGGCCTACAGTCGCCCTCGCCGGTGGCTTCCGATCAAGCGGACACGATATGGCATAATTGCTGGCCCGCCCATTGTGCCTCACCTCACTGCCGAGAAGATCGAATCGATGATTATCGACTCCTTTGTGTCACTCCACAGAACGCTCTGCGAGGAGATGGGCGGGTGCCCATGTGACAAGCAGTGGCATCAGCAGGGCAATTGCTCCGAACCCAGCAGCCGTCACACCAACGGCCGAGACGATGCCGAGTGACTGGATCGCTGGCGTATGCGAAGGGTACATCGCAAGGAATGCGAGCGTGGTGGTTGACGTGGCCAGGATGACAGCGTGGCTTGTGGCCCTCAAACGCCACGCGATGTCCCTGTCAACCCCACTCCTGATTGGAGATGCAGCCAGCAAAAACAACCCCGCATCAACAGCGATTCCGGCAAGCAGTGGAAGGGCAACTGCGTTGATGGGATTGAGCCTTTGACCAGTTGCCATGATGAACAGAATGATAACTACGACGGCAAAGACCAGTGGAAGCAGTGCCAGTAAGACACTGCGGATACTGCGCAGGAATAGATAGAGCCAGATCAGCACCAGTATGACCGAGACGATTGCCGACCGCGGCAGCCCGGCACGAGCAGCATCCTCTAGCTCCAGAGTGACTGC
>JASMMN010000080.1 GCA_030748155.1 Phycisphaerales bacterium | reverse complement strand
CGAACTGCTGGGGGGGCGATCGACGCTGACCGATCCGACTTCGGTGGCGGGCGGTATCGCGGCGGCACTCTTGACAACAGCCTTTGGATTGGTGATCGCCTTGGTCACGATCTTTCCATACATGTCCTTTCGCGGTCAGGCCTCACGGGCGATGGGGCGGCTCGAGGCGCTCGTCGCTGCGGGGCAGGAGGGCGATCGGCGAATTGGGCGAGATGTCACGGAGCGTGAGGGAGCGGCTGCGTGCACGGTCTGATTCTGGCAATGATCATCGCTGGCGCACCAGCCGCCGAGCCGAGTTGGCTCCGGCCGGTCTGGGACGATGTGGGTGGTCGACTCGAGATCGCAGCCCGCGCCTATGAGCCTGTTGCCGGCGGTCCGCGTGTGTGGCTTGTGGGTGTCATCCATGTCGGCGAGCCCGGTTATTACGAGGCGGTCGAGGCACTGCTGAGCGAAAGTGATGTCGTCGTGTTCGAATCGGTGCTGCCCGCCGGCGGCAGACCTCCGGGTGGCGCAGATGACGCTGAACGAGCCGAACAGACGGCCGCGACGGCGAAACTACTCGCCCGCATGCTGGCCGGATCCACCGCTTCCGATTGGAATGGCGCGATGCGTGTGCTGGCCGAGCGGGAACCTCGCATGGTCGGCATCGCGAGAACGCTGCATCGCGATGGGTGGGGGCGGCCATGGAAGTTCACGCGTGCCCGGGGCGATACTCCGCGGCAACTACTCAGTTACGGCAGTGACGGCATGTCTGGAGGCGACGAAGACGCCGCAGATATTCTGGAGGATATTTCTTCCGAGCCTTCCGAAGTCGACGGCAGTGGACTTCAGCGAACGATGGCCGACTCGCTCGGGCTGATGTTTCAACTCGACAGGTTGCCCTACGGAGATCCATCTTGGATGCCGGGTGACATGTCGATCGACGAAATCAGCGCAGCCTTTGAAGAACGCGGCGAACGGATCGAAGATCTCACGGATCTGCTCGAAGAAAAAGGGCTGTTCGGTGGTCTCGTTCGCGGCATCTTCGGCTTGATTCCGACGCTTGATGCGATGTTTGGTGGTCGAGTTGTGGACACCATGCACGTCCTACTGATCGAGATGCTGGGAAACGAGTCGACGATCGATGCGGCGCTGTCCATGCAGGGTCCGGCCTTCAAGGAAGTGCTGCTTGATCTGCGGAACAAACGGGCGATGGATGTGATGGCCGCGAAGATCACCGACGACCCGACGATGAACTCGATTGCCGTGCTGTACGGTGCCGGGCACCTGTCCGGGCTTGCCGAGTTGCTTGCCCAGCAGGGCGAATATGAAGTTGTCGACGAGCGGTGGCTTCCCGCTATCACGTTGGAACTCGAGAATTCCCCACTGACCCGCAGCGAAGTCGATATGCTCCGCGGCTGGGTGGGGGTGGTTGGACGTGAATTGGGCACAGGCACCGCTCGGGAACTCACACCGGAGCGTTGACGTGCATCATTGGTCCTTGGGCGGCAGCGGATCCCTTCACTCCGCTTCGTGGGTGAATTCCTCGGCTGGGATCCCCTCGACGACTCTCGCCGAATCAATCCACAGGTTCTGCTTTCTCAGCGTATTGAGGGTCTCGGTGCCGATGGATCCGTCGGCGTGGAAGATCGGCGTGTCCATGCCGTGTCCGAGTCTGGGTACACCGATATCCGGCTCGAGGCTGTCCACGTCATCAGGGCTCACGACGCTCCACATCTGCTGATCGGCAAGGTAGGGCGGTGTCGCCTCGAACCACATCTGCATATGCGGGTTCGCCAAGGAGTATGACCCCGGTTCGGTCAACTTTCCGCCCGGGAGAAAGACGACGGTGGTCGAGGGGTGTTTCATGCGTCCAATCGACTCGGCGACCAGATTGTCCCGCGTGCGATCGCCCAGCCTCGCCGATGAAAAGGACAGGATTGCTCGGCCAGTGTCTTGCGGAACCGTGTAGTGCCCGCCCACATACCAGCCGTTGTATGCAAAGGCCGGTTCGTAGGCGATCTGTTCGCCGAACTGCTCGTAGTCGAGAATCGGAAGAAGATCCTGTTCATCCGGATCTATGAGTATGGAGAGTTCGTTCCCGAGGTATGGGACAAGCCGCCATGTCCACGGCCCTGCGATGTTCAGTTCGTTCTCTGAGAAGGACGGCGCTGGCGGTATGAGCGTCATGTCTGGATAGGCCAGCACCATGCGACGGTCCCGTTGGGCGTTGGGTGAGACCCAGCCGGGAACGAAACGGCCGCGGCTTGTCGTGTTGTACTGCACCCACGCCAGGCCGAGTTGCCTCAGGTTGTTTGATTGGCTGGCCTGCATGGCCGTTCGGCGGGCGAGAATCAGGCCGCCTGCAGTCATCGCAAGCAGGATTCCAATGATGGCCAGAACGACCATCAACTCGACGAGCGTGTAGGCGCGGCGGTTGGTCGTTCCGGCCAGATGTTTCACGATTTGCCGATCGTGACGTGCCCGGCATCGGCCTGGCCGGATACTGCCGGCGGGACGATCTCGACGGTCTTTTCGCCAAGTTTCGCTTTGCCGGATCGAACACGATCCTGAAATTCGCGACATTCAGCAAGCAGCCGGTCCAAGATCTCTTCCTCCGGGATGTTGGCGACCCGCTGACCCTGAACGTAGATGATGCCTTTGCGATCGCCAGCGAATACGGCGATGTCGGCACCTTCGGCCTCGCCGGGACCATTGACGACGCAACCCATCACCGCGACCTTCATCGGAACTTCGATGTCATCGGAGAGTCTGCTGCGGACCTTCTGCACGAGTTCGAAGAGATCGACCTGAATACGCCCGCATGTCGGGCACGCGATGAGTTCGGCACCGACTCGATCTCGAAGTCCGAGCGACCAGAGCATTTCGAGTCCGTCCTGCACCTCGAAGACCGCGTCGCTGGCGTAACTGATCCGCAGTGTGTCGCCGATGCCTTCGGCGAGCAGGGTGCCCAGTGCCACGACACTGCGGATCGAACCGGTTTCACGCGGACCTGCGTGGGTGACGCCCAAATGCAGCGGGTAATCGAATCGCTTGGAGATTTCACGGTAGGTGTCGATGGCGAGCCGGGCGTCCATTGACTTGGCGCTGATGCAGATGTCGTGGAAGTTGCGGGCGTGGAAGGTCTCGAGGTACTCCTCAAGTTTGGCGATCATGATGGCCATCAGGTGGCCGTCTCGACGGTCGGCGAAGAACTTGCCCAGTTCCTCCATGCGCCGCTTCTTGTCCTTCCGTTCGATGATCGATCCTTCGTTGACCCCGATGCGAATGGGGAGGGATCGTTCGGCGCAGGCGTCGATGACCCGATCGACCTGCTCACGGTCGTCGATGTTGCCTGGATTGAGGCGAATCTTGTGGACACCTGCCTCGACCGCTTCAAGTGCTCGCTGATAGTGGAAGTGCACATCGGCGACGATCGGAACTCGTGTCTGGTTCAGAATCTCGGAAAGCGCTTCGGTGTCGGCCTTCTTGGGAACCGCGACGCGAACGATGTCCGCTCCGGCCCCGGCGAGCCGGTTGATCTCCGCCACGCAGCCATCGATGTCATGGGTGTACCCCGAAGTCATCGTCTGCACAGACACCGGCGCATCGCCGCCGATGCGGACCGTGCCGGTGTGATCGTTGCCGAGCGTGAACTGGCGAGTTTTGCGGCGTTCCATGCTGCTCAGTGTATGCCGTCAAATGAGGGCAGGCACCGTTTCGGGAATCACCGTGACGACTCGAGGTGCGTTGCGGACCCCACAGCGGCACTCGACCCCCTTCCGCTATGTGTTCTCAAACAATTCCAATTCCACGTCATCGCCCTGCAAGAGCAGGTCTGCGATGGGTGTGCCTTCTGGGATGGGGTTACCGTCGAGTCTCGTGATGACGGGTCGAGGGTTGGCTATTTCGTGTGCATCGAGTGCCGCTTCGAGTTCTGCCTTCGTCTCTTCATCAAGCGGTGCCCACTTGCCGCGGCCGCGGCACTTGGGGAAGCCGCTGCACCCGAGCCAAGGACCCCGCTTGCCGTTGCGGAGGTTGAGCGGCTTGTTGCACTTTTCACACTTCAGATCGGTCAGCAGCGGCGGCACCGCAGGAACCTTCAATCCACCCTTCTTGTCCACATTGAGCACCATCTTCACATCCGGGTAATTGACCGATGCAAGGAATGGCCCGAAGCGTCCTTGTCGGAGAATCATCGGGGAGTCATCT
>JASMMN010000079.1 GCA_030748155.1 Phycisphaerales bacterium | reverse complement strand
GGGTTGACGATGATCGACTTGCCGTTGGATGAGGTGAGTTTGCGGGCGCGGGGGTCGTTTCTCCAGAGTGTGTTGCCTGAAGAGAGCATGACAAACTGATACTCGTGCCCGGCCCACACACCCGCGGCATCCATGCTCCAGAAGCCATCACCTTCGCTCACAAGTGGATGCGTGTTCGTGGCCCAGTTGTTGAAGGTGCCGGATACGTACACAGCACTGGCATGGGGCGCCCAGGTGCGGAACGTCGTACCCCAGCCATCATCATCCTGATAGACCGTCGCACCTTGACCCGGACGCGATGACTGCGCAGTCGCAGTCGACGCAACTGCCGTTAGAAGCAGCACGCTGGCGAATGAAAGTCGTTTTCGCATCACTGATCCCAAGTATACATTCACTCAGAAAGTCGCCCCCACAGCCCTTCAGCTGTGGGGGCGAGGGTTCAGGAGAACCGATTACAGATCATGGGCAGACGTTTCCGAAGTTGCCGATGACCTGAAGCAGATCATCGACATCGGTTGTGCCGCTGCCGTCGATGTCGGTCGGGCAGTCGTTTCCGCCTCCGAGATCACATTCCACGCAGGTCGTGTCTTCGCCGATCCACAGGCCACGGTTCGTGTCGCAATGATCGTCCGTGACACCTTCCCAGCATTCGCCGTTGGCAAAGCAGCAGGCACCGATGGTGGCCGGGATGCAGGGCTCACCTTCGTCGCCAAGCGCGAAGTACTGCGGTCCGTCGATGTTGTCGAAGTTCACCTGTCGTGGCTCACCGAGGTTGGCAGATGCGTCGAGACTACCGAGGATCTGGTTGGAGACCCAACCATGATCGCTTGAATTGACAAAGACACAGAGTTTCACATCGTCGTAGGGCAAGCCTTCAAAGTCCCAGTCGAAGAGGTAAAGCGGGATCTCAATTTCAATGCCGGTTGTGACAGCCACGTCTTCTGGAGCGCCGCAGTCACTGCCATCGCCTCCAATGACGCCACCAATGTTGCTGTTGTTGATCGCCACGGTGATGCCGTAGTCACCGGTTGATGGTTCGATGTAGTCGGTGCCGTCGATACTGTAGGAACTGCCGCTTCCCGCGTAGGCGCCAAATCCGTCACCATTGGTCCGAAGTTCGGCATAGTCGATGTATGAGTTGATGCCGTTGCCATCGGCGTTGTCGCCGCAACCGATGGACAGGTAGAGGTCGGGGTCAAATCCGGCATCAAAGGTCAACCCGTTGCCTGTTCCGTCATCGCCCATGCGTTGAAGAGCGCCGAATCCGACGTCGGGGTTGATTCCGAGGATTCGATTCTGCCCGCCATCGCGGGCGTCGATGAAGACCTCGACTTTGTTGTAGTTGTGTTCGATGTTTCCGCCGAGATGAATGAAGAGCTTTCCGTTGGACATGGTCGCGACGCCACCATCGAGTTCAGATCCACCCGAGTACCCCACATGGTCGTCGCTGTTGTCACCGAAGCCGGTGCTGTTGCCCTGAATGGATGCGAGTGGTCCGTACGCAGCGTCGAGGGTGCCGTCTACTGTCGGCGCGCCAGCCGAGGCGAAGCTGCCCATCAGGGCCGCAACAGCCACTCCAATTCCTGTCTTTCCACACATCCTGATGGTCTCCTGCAATCTCTCGCGCCACTTCACAATGAATGTCTGCCGGAAAGTTCGGGCAGACGCCAGCACCTCAGCCTAAGGCAAACGTGGTTTGTAGGAAAGAGAATAATCAGGATCGCGATGAATGAGCCGGTCGGTAACTCCACTGGAGGTACTCAGCGACCATTCTGTGGCTTGAGAAGGAAGGGTTGACGGTGGCGGTTGACCTCAGAGCCCTGCGAATCCAGCCACGAGGGAGGCCCGCTGATCCCTGTGTATGGAAGAGTGGCACGATCTCGCTTTCCAGCAGTTCATACAGGGCGTTCGCGTCGGCTTGATCCCGCTCACGGGCTGAAAGGCCTTCGGAGTGTCCGTCGATGGTCCAGCCGTTCCGCCCGTCTGCGGCCTCAGGCCACCACCCATCTGCGATCGAGAGATTCAATCCACCGCTGAGCGGCCCCTTCATTCCGCTGGTGCCACTGGCTTCATGGGGCCTGATCGGCGTGTTGAGCCAGACATCGCAGCCGGAAGTGAGCAGCCGACCCAGTCCCATGTCGTACTCCTCGACCAGCACCACCTTGCCTTGCAGGCCGGGACGCTTGCACATGGTGTGGATCTTCTTGGCAGAAGCCTGCCCCAGTTCATCGAGTGGATGCGCCTTGCCTGCGAACAGTACCTGCACTGGTCGGTCAGCATCACCCAGGATCGCTTCCAGCCGATCAAGATCATGGAAGAGCAGGACCGCTCGCTTATACGTTGCAAACCGTCGAGCAAATCCGATGGTGAGCGCATCACCCCGCAAGGCCGTGCGGGCCCGCTCAACGCCTGCGGGATCCTCACCTCGTCGCCGCGATTGGGCCACCAGTCGCTCACGCACCACCTGCACCAGACGTGATCGGAGCGTCTGTCGCATCGCCCAGAACGCCCTTGGGTCAGCGGTTGTGGCTTTCGTCCATGTTTCACATCGTGGCACACTTCGCTTCGGTCGCAGGCCGATCTCTCGCTGCCAGAAGTCTGCTGCAATCGGCGGCATCCAGGTCGCGGGGTGCACACCATTGGTGATGTGCGTGATCGGGACATCCTTGGCTTCACATCCATATACGCTTGCCCACATCTCCCGACTGACTTCGCCATGCAGCGCAGCGACGCCGTTGACGTGACGGGCGAGTCGCATGGCCAGAATCGTCATGCACAACGGGCCATCATTGCCTTCCTGTCCGAGCCGCGCGAGATCGCGTTTGCTCATCTCCGCGCGGCTGAGCGTCGGCCGCAGCACCTCGGTGCAGCGTCCAAGGTCGTAGCGGTCGTGCCCGGCTGGAACCGGAGTATGTGTTGTAAAAACGGTGGTGTCGGCCACACGACGCTCTGCGATGTCGCGGTCGATGCCCGCTTCCACAAATCGGGCGATACGCTCCACGCCGCAGAAGGCGGCATGACCCTCGTTGAGATGCCACACGGTCGGTTCAAGTCCCATTGCTTCGGCGGCGTGCACCGCACCCACGCCGAGCAGCACCTGCTGGCGAAGCCGCAGATCGGAGTCACCACGGTACAGCCCCCGCGTGAGTTCGCGGTCACGCACCCGATTCGAGTCGAGGTCGGTGTCGAGCAGGTACAGATCAACCTGCCCCACGGAGATGTGATTGATGCGAGCATCGACAATGCTGCGTCCGATCGGGCAAGCAATCTGTTCGCCCGTGTCCGAGATCGGCAGGTTCTCGAATATCCATTGAGGCTCGATGACTCGCGTTGATCCGTCCTTGCGGAGTTCTTGCTGGTAGTACCCCTGCCGGTAGAGCAGCCCGAATCCGGTGAGAGGTATCCCCAGATCGGCGCATGATTTGAGGTGATCACCCGCCAGTACACCCAGTCCGCCCGCGTACTGCGGCATGCATTCGTGGATGGCAAACTCAGAGCAGACATAGGCGATCCGCAAGGATTGCTCGTTGCGGTGAGCGGCCCGATCGAACCACCGCTGCCGGCTATCGTCTTGTTCTTGCGCAGCGAAGGCTCGCTCGATGACCGCCTGAAATTCCGACTCCTCCAGGCGCGCATCGAGATAGGCGTCGCTGGTTGCTTCAAGCACGGCGATTGGATTCTCGTTGGAACTGATCCACACCGCCGAATTGAGCATGGCAAATGGGCGGCGCATCGACTCAATCCAGGTCCACCGGAGATCCATGGCCAGTTGCAACAGGTCGGTTCGGATATCGGTCATCGTCTTCATGGGCGGGGGAGCATAGACGAACGCCGAGCAATCGTCGCCCGCATTCGCCGGGCCAGCGGCACCGTCGCGTGAGCATCCATCCGCCATCGCCAATTCCCCCGGGACGTGCCGGGTCTGTTCATGCGGGCAGCAGCGCCGAGATTGAGTACATCCTGCATCGGAATGATGCAGCAGTCGGCAGGCGAACCCATGCACAAGTCGATCATCGACCACGCCGCGTCGGCGGCGCGGCGGCATCTGGTGTGCTGTCGAAAACGGACCTTGGCATCCGGAGGAAGGCTGCGATACCAGCCGCGGGTGGTGTTGTTGTCGTGGGTACCCGGATAGCACACGCTGTGACGAGGGTGATTGCAGGGGAGTTCCGGGCTGTCATCTTCAAAGAAGGCCCACTGCACGATCCGCATGCCGGGCAGTTCGAAGTCATCCCGGAGCCTGCGGACCGCCGGCGTGAGTTCGCCGAGATCTTCGGCGATCAGAGGAAGTGGTCCGAGTTCGCGCCTGAGGGTTACAAGCAATTCTCGGCCGGGTGTGCGTCGCCATGTTCCCAAGCGGGCCGTCTTGGCGTTCGCGGCAACTTCGTAGAGCCGCACGAATCCGATGAAGTGATCCACGCGGATGGCATCGAAGCGGTCAATCGCAAGACGGAAACGGTCAATCCACCAGGAGAATCCTTCCTTCCGGTGCGAAGCCCAGCGATAGTGGGGGTGCCCCCACAACTGTCCGTTTTTGCAGAAGCCGTCCGGTGGCACGCCAGTTACGACCGTTGGGTTTCCACTGCGATCGAGTCGAAACAGTTCCGGTCTCCGCCGCACATCCACAGAGTCGACGTGGACGAAGATCGGCACGTCGCCGATGAATCCGATGCCCTGTTTCGCTGCGTATCGACGAAGCCGGTTCCATTGTCGTTCCAGCATGAACTGGACGAAGGCGTGTTCATCCGGATCGCCTGGTTGATCCTCGCACCAGTCAGTCAGCCAATACTCGTTCGCGTTCAGAAAGCGATTGAAGGCGGGTGATCGCAGGCGGCGTTTTGTCACGAAGGTTTCGAATGCAACTTGAATTCGAGGCATCTTGAATCGCCGCGCGGCAGCGTACTTGGTTGGACCGCTGCGGAGCACCGCATCACACCGAAGCGCAGACCGTGGCAGCAATCCGTCAGCGTGCAGATCATCCAGACTCAGCAACAGTGGCTCCATCGCAAAGGCTGATTTGCCGGAATAGGGCGAATTACCCTCACCAATAGGCGTTGTAGGCAGCACTTGCCATGCGTCGAGTCCCGCTGCGCTCATCCAATCTGCATGGCGGCGGGCGGCCGGACCAAGATCACCGATGCCGTGCCCGCCCGGGAGGCTCGTGATATGCAGCAAGATGCCTGAGCGGAGAGTGCTCACTTCACCCACACAACGCCGCCGACTGCGGGAACATGGATTTCCGGCCAGATTGCATCCACTTCATCTGGTTCGATCAGTACACGCGTCCAGTCGCTCCCGAGTGACTCAGGCATCGTGATGACTGCCTCGGCATCTCCAGCATTCAGCACGACCAGTACACGCTGCCCGTCAAACTCACGCACGAATGCCCACGTATCTTGTTCATCATCGATGGCGACGGTTTCGATCGTGCCGCGGCGAAGTGGGGTATGGGTGTTGCGGAGCGCGATCGCCCTGCGATAGAAGTCGAGGTGTTCAGGCATGACCTCCATGCCCGGTTCGTCATAGGGCTGAAGATCATCCCAGAGCATGGGTTTACGGTTGTTCGGATCGTCCGAGCCCCACAACCCAACCTCGTCGCCGTAGTACACCATCGGGGCGCCGACGTAGGTCATTTGGAGAAGGGCGAGCAGGCGGGCTTTGCGGTAGGCCTGTTCATCCGGCTTCTCAGCATTGTAGTTTTCGAACAGTTGCTCTCGGTTCTGGGTATCGAATGGGCGGTCCGGGTTGAAGACCTTCGATACGCAGCGGTCGGTGTCGTGACTGTCCAGCAGGTTTTGTAGTACGTAAGTAGCGGCATCTGGATATGCCATGCGGAGCCGAGCGAATCGTCGTTCGGCTTCGCTCGCCTTGACTTTCCTGTCCTTTGCTGAAATCCAGTCGAAGGCGATCTCGGCGAACGGGTAGTTCATCACCGCATCAAAGGAACGCCCGTCGAGCCAGTGATCGGCGCGGTCCCAGATCTCACCGACGATGTAGGCATCAGGGTTGGTCGACTTGACGAGGTTGCGCCACTCGATCCAAAAGGGAAGCGGTATCTCATTCGGAACATCAAGCCTCCAGCCGTCCACACCGTCAGACGGATCACCATCTCCATTTGGATCCATCCATCGGCGGGTGATGTCCATGATGTGCTGGCGTGCCGCCTCGCTTGCCAGTCCACGAGCCTCGCTCTTGGCAAAAACAGGAAGTTCGACGAATCCAGCCCAGCCCTCGTATTCGAAGGGTTCCCACGAGCGGACATCGAACCAGTCGGCATAGGGCGATGCTTGGCCGTTGGCTTCGATGTCCCTGAAGGCCGGGTGTCGAGTGCCGACATGATTGAAGACTCCGTCGATAATGACGCGGAAGCCCTTGGACTTGGCGAGTTTCAGAAAGTCCAGAAAGGCCTGATCGCTTTGTGTGAAGGACCACGTACTCGGGTCGAGCAGGTTTTCGTGTGCTTCGACGTGCTTGTAGTCCAGTCCGCCACCATAGTGCTCATCAATGTGCACAAAGTTCGTGGCGTTGTACTTGTGGTGACTTCCTGATTGAAAGACCGGATTGAGGTAGAGGGCGTTGACGCCGAGTTCTTTCAGGTAGTCGAGTCGTTCGCTCAGCCCTGCAAAATCACCGCCGAAGAGGCGTGAGAAGACGTACCACTCATAGAAGGATTGTCCATCGGCACCCTCATCGAGCATTGGCTCGTACCACGGCGCAGTCCACGACCGCTCAGGCTGCGGATCCGTTGCTGGATCACCGTTTCGAAAGCGGTCGACCATGATCTGATACCAGATGGCGTCTCTCGCCCAGTCAGGAGTTTCAAGTTGCATTGGAACCTCGCCGTATTGATGAATGGTCGGTGCGCGTTGCGTGACGAGCCCGTCATGCAACAGGAACAGGTAACGATTGTCCGTATAGGGCACGTTTACAGTGACTTCCCACCATTGGAAGCGCCCATCTGTGAATACAGGGTGCAACGGAGTTGAGCCGATCCATGGCTGGGAGATTGAGACACCTTCGACATCACCCGCGAGCGTACGCATCCGAAGCGTGCGAGTGTCGTCAGACCCGGTCACATCGGTCCACTTCCGCGGATCATGCGAGATGGCGCCGCCCTCTATAAGACCATCGCCGAGCCGGGCCTTTCGCGGATCGAGGTTGGCTGTCTGTCCGAGCCGAAGAAGCGTGTTCTCGCCACCGTACCCATCTGGTTCACGGTCAGAGTTCCGAGGATCGGGCATCCACTGCCCGTCGCGGACGAACTTGTAGCGGTGGATGCCCGAATCCAGTTCCATGGAGGCGTGCCAGTTGCCCGCTGGATCGGGGTGCATGGGCGTGGCCGTAGCGCTCCATCCGTTGAAATCTCCGGCCAGATAGATCTGTCTGGTATGGGACTGCTCAGAGAGGATGAAGTGGCACTCCCACCGATCATCGGACTGCTGTACCGCTGTGATTGAGACGGGCGGATGTGTCGTCGATGCATCACTTGGCTGGGCGATGTCCAGAGCCGGGGGCCATCCGGCCAGGGCACACCATAGGATGAAGGGCGCGGCAAGCATCGTGGTGGCGTAGGGTATCGACGATGAGGTCGCCGCAACAATGAGCAGGAACAGGATGGGAAGTTGGCGTGCCGTCGTATTCTGGCTGCGTGGTCTGTTGATGGTGACTGCGGGCCTGCTCGTGCTGTGGGCGTTTGTCTGGGTTGGAGCGCGGGCATTTCGGGATGTTGGCGAGCAGGGTGTCACGCTTCGTGTCATGCACTGGAGTGGCGGCGGCGGTCAGGAAGAAGACAAGATCGTCGAGGCGTCACTCCGGGCCTTTGAGCAAGTCCATCCCGGCATTCGTGTGCAGCGGATCAACCCGGGTGATTCGGGTCAGTTCTTCACGAAGTTGCAGACCATGATGGCTGCCGGTGACCCGCCAGACGTTTTCTACATGGATTATGCCCGCTTGCCCGTGTACGTCCGCGAAGGGCAACTGGTTGATATCGAAGCCATGGCGGCCGAGCAGGGGGGGCTTGATCTCACAGACTTTTATCAGCCGCCGGTGGATGCCTTCCGCTGGGATGGCCGGCAGACCGGGCAGGGTCCGCTGTGGGGGATACCCAAGGACTTTACGACACTCGGCTTCTATGTCAATCTGGATCTGCTGCGGTCTGCAGGTGTCGAGCGACCCGGCAACGACTGGACTTGGGATGAGTTCATCACCGCAGCGAGAGCCGTTGGTGTTATTGACGGTATCACCGGTGCCGAGATTGTGACATGGCCCTTTGTGTTGCGGGCGATCCTGTGGAGCGAAGGCGTTGATGTCATTGGCGAGGACTGGGCCGATTTGCGGGTGACCGCGCCGGAAGTCCGCGCGGTCCTGAAACGGCTGCGGAGTTGGCGGTATGACGAACCGAATACCCTCGCCGCAGCCGAGGCCGAGGGCGTTGACCCGTCCTCGCTCTTCTTGACCGGCCGTATCGGCATGGTTGGTCCATTTGGACGCTGGGTTGTGCCGTCCTTTCGAAGCATCGCGGCCCCGGGCGAACGAGGCGGTTTCGAGTGGGACTTTCTGCCGCTGCCTCGTGGCAGCGAGCACGCGAATGTCATCGCGACCGTCGCGTGGTCGATGGCGAGCAACAGCGAACATCCCGAGGAGGCGTTTGAACTACTCCAGTGGCTCGTATCCGAAGACATTCAGGCGTCGCAGTCTCGTCTCGGGCTTGCTGTTCCGACCCGCCGAAGCGTTTCGGAGTCGGATGCTTTCATCAATCCCGATGTACCGCCTGCAAGCGATCAGGTCTTCCTCGACGAAGTGTCCGTCGCTCGCGTGCCTCAGTGGCCTGCCGACCCGTCCTTTGGCGAGCAGTTTGATCGACGGATCAACAAAACGCTCCGCGGCCGAGACGATGTCGAGACCGCTACGCAAGGGCTGGAAGATTGGTGGCGGGATCGATTGCAGTCACCGCTCACTACCGGCGTGTTTCCGAAGATGCCGTGGTGGATCATCGGCATCGTGCTGGGTGTGGCTGTCGCCATTGTGGCAACGCTGCTCATCAAGATCTTGACCAACCGGTTGGGTTCCAAACAGGATCGCCTCGAAGAGCGTGCGGGTTGGCTTCTCGCTTCGCCGTGGATGATCGGCTTTGCCATTTTTCTCGCTGGTCCCATTCTGCTTTCGCTGTTGCTCTCGTTCACCCGTTGGGGCGGTCTCGGACCGCTCGAAGCCGCTGAGTATGTGGGCACCGCCAACTACGCGAGAATGTTTGCAGACGACGACACGTTCCGAACCAGTTTGTGGGTCACCATCTTCTACGCGGTCATCGCCGTGCCGACCGGTCAACTTTTCGCTCTCATTGCGGCCATGCTGCTCAACATGAAGGTTCGCGGTGTCAGCCTCTATCGGGCAGTTTGGTATTTACCGAGCGTGCTGGCCGGCGTAGGCATTGCGGTGCTCTGGCAGTGGGTCTTCAAGAGCGACGGCGGATTGATGAACCAGATTCTAACGCCCATTCTCGGGTTCTTCGGGGCCTCTCCGCCGGCGTGGTTCACCATGGACGCCGCGACATGGGGTGTTCCCGCCTTCGCGATTATGAATCTTTGGCTCGTTGGTGGCAGCATGCTCGTCTATCTCGCCGGGCTACGGAATATCCCTGCCGAGCAGTACGAAGCCGCTTCCATCGATGGCGTCCGCTGGTGGCGACGCCTTCGAAATGTCACGCTTCCCATGCTCTCGCCGGTCATTCTCTTCAATGTGATCATGGCGATCATTGGCTCTTTTCAAGTCTTCACCCAAGCCTTCGTCATGACCGGCGGCGGCCCGGGCGACGACACACGCTTCTACGTGCTGTACCTCTACAACCTCGCCTTCGACGTCTACGAAATGGGCTACGCCTCGGCGCTGGCGTGGGTGCTGCTGATCGTCATCCTCATGCTCACCGCCATCACGCTGAAGGTCGGCGGGAGGAAGGTCTACTACGAGGGAATGGCATGACTTCAGAGAACCCCCTCACCCGGCTCCGCCGGGAGCTCCCCCGCACGCGGGGGAGCGGAGTACAACCCATCTCCTCCCCCGCCTCGGCGGGGGAG
>JASMMN010000078.1 GCA_030748155.1 Phycisphaerales bacterium | reverse complement strand
GGCGTGCTGTCGGCATTGACCAGATACACAACGGGCTGACCGTCTGGAACAGTGCCTTTGCTGCGCCCCTCTTGTGTGAGTTCAGTGTCCTTGGGCATGGCTTCTGTCTACCTCCTGGGGGCGTTGAGTGGCATCGGCTTGCGAAGACGAATCAGATCGCCACACAAGATCATGGATTTCACTGGCGGGCTGGTATCCAGCGACCGCCTCATTCAAGATAGAGCGAATCGCAGGGCAATCGCCACATTCACAAGCCTGTTCCAACGCGACCAACCACGTTTCAACCTTCTCCCATGGGGCGATGGCTTCATTGCCCCGCATGATGCGAGGATGCACCGTTCCGACCACATCATCGCCAATGAGCAGTTCTTCATAGAGTTTTTCGCCGGGACGCAGACCGAGGAACTCAATCTTGATGCCGCCATCGGGGTGCTCTTCATCCAAGACCGCGTGTCCGGACAATTGAATCATCCGCTTTGCGAGATCAAGAATGCGGACAGGTTCGCCCATGTCCAGCACATGCACCTCTCCACCCTCGGCGATGGAGCCAGCCTGAATGACCAACTGCACGGCCTCTTCGACTGTCATAAAGAAGCGATTGATATCTGGGTGCGTGACTGTGACTGGGCCGCCTTGGCGAATCTGCTCACGGAAGAGCGGTACGACGCTTCCGCTGGATCCGAGCACATTGCCGAACCGGACCATGGAGAAACGTGTGGGTGACGCGGCGCGTTGTCGCTGCATCAGTGCCTGCAGCACCATTTCTGCCATGCGTTTGGAGGCGCCCATGACGTTGGTGGGCCGTACTGCTTTGTCGGTGGAGACGAGCACAAAGGCCTCGACGCCGCCATCCGCCGCCGCTTCCGCCGTTCGCCATGTTGCCAAGGTGTTGTTATACACACCTTCAGCGACGTTCAACTCGACGATCGGGACATGCTTGTGCGCCGCGGCGTGGTACACCGTATCGACGTGCCACTTGGCGAAGAGTCGGCCCAGCAAGTTTCGGCTGCCAGCGGAGCCGAGCAGCGGCACGAGTTCTGTTCTGGTTTCTCCGGGAGATTCCAAGATGAGCCGCTGTCCAAGTTCCTGCTCGATGCAGTACAGGGCGTACTCGCAGCGTTCCAGAAGAATCAGTCGGCGGGGGGCCAGGGCGAGGATTTGTCGGCACAATTCGCTGCCGATCGAGCCGCCGGCGCCGGTTACCAGCACTGTTTTTCCCTCGATATTCCTGCGAATCAGCGTATCGTCGGCTGCGATCGGGTCTCGTCCCAGCAGGTCAGAGATCGGCACATCGCCGACATCACTCTCTGCGCCGCGCCCCGAAAGCAGTTCCCGCATTCCAGGTACCGTCTTGATGGCGATCCCAAGTGATTCAAGCCGCGAGATGATGGACCGTCGTTCCTTCTGCGAGGCCGAGGGCATGGCCAGGATAATCGTGCCGACGCCCTTTTTTGCGGCAAACCGCGGCAACTTGGCCGGAGATATGCACGGCAGGCGATGAACAACGCGATCCCAGAGTTTGGAATCGTCATCAACGAAAGCGATGGGAGACCAGCGCCGATTGACATGCAGTGCCTGCGCCAGTTGGACACCAGCATGTCCGGCGCCCCAGACGATCACCCGATCGGCGAAACGCCCGGTACCACCCTGCCCGAAGAATGCTCGCATTCCAAATCGACTTCCGCCGATCAAGGCTGTCGAGGCGACGAAGAAATTCACCATCACGGCGGCCCGGAACATGTCATATCCGAAGATGATGCTGATCGCGGGGATCATCGTGGACAGCGTGGCGGTTCCGAGCAGGATCTGAATCGCCGCCCGAGCGCCGATGTATCGGATCACCTGCCGATACAACCCGAAGCCGACGAAGATCGGCACTGTGAGCAGGGGCACCAGAAGGAAGATCCAGAGCCAGTCCGACATGGCTGAGAGTTGAAACGCCTCGGCGTAGCGAAGTTCAAAGGCCAGAATCAGCGACAACTCAACCGCCACGACATCGAACGCCACCATCAGTCCGAGTTTGCAGAACCGGGGTAGCCTGAGCAGGTCCTTGCGAGCGGATAGGGTGTATCGTCGGAGGCGTCGGCGTGTGATTATCAAATGAAATCCCCCCAAGTGATGAGCGATCGACCGGCCAGTATAGCGGCGGTTCAGGCTCCAATCGATGCGCGGATTGCGTGCAGCACGTGTTGCTGCTCATCTGGCTGAAGATCCGGGAAAACCGGCAACGAGAGGCAACCACGCCAGATTGACTCGGCTCCCGGGAAATCGGCGGGGTCAAGATTCAGCCTCGATTGCCAGTAGGACATGCGATGCAGGGGCTTGTAGTGCACCGAGCAGGAGACTCCTCGCTGCTGCATGGCGTCGATGAAGGCGTTGCGTGTGATGGGTGCCGCTTCGTCAAGCACAATCCAGAAGAGGTGCCACGCGTGCACTGTGTCCGGTCGAAGGCCGCAGCAGCGTAGCCCATCGACTCCACCGAGTGCA
>JASMMN010000077.1 GCA_030748155.1 Phycisphaerales bacterium | reverse complement strand
GATCTTCTTGGCTTCTTCGCGTCTTTGCCGCTTGGTTTGTGCTGATTCCGCGGGCCCTTCAAGTGCAGCATCGAGAATCTCTCGCCACACTTGAATATCCGCAGCATGCAAACCATTTCGGCGTAAGAATTCGCCGAGTTCATGTGCGTCGAGCCCGTCCGCCTCGGTCACCAGTCGTCTTTTTTCGGCTGCGGTGCGTTTGGATGTGTGGTCCCGAGGACGCTCTTGATCGGATGGTGTCGCCATGCCACTGACGGTACCAGCGAGCCGGAGCCATCGTGAGAGCGATTGCTGGCACACGCCGGTTTCACGAGCGAGGCTGCATGCTGATTCGGGGCTGGGACCGCACATACGGGCCACCATGCGGCGACGGAAAGCTTCGGAATAGGCCATGGATAGATCCTCCTGAACTGAGATGAAACCAGGCGGCAACTATCCTGACAGAGCGTGGTGCGATGTCACTCATCGGGGACGCTGCTATCACACACGAGGTGATCTTGATCTCTGCTCAAGGGCTGTGCGTTGGTTTCCGTGGGTCAGCGTGAAGCCGATTCGATATGTCTTGAGTACGAACACACGCTTGGATGGCAACAAAGTCATCTTGGCAGTGAGTTATGCCAGCTATGAAATGGGTGGCAACCACTCATCGTTCCACAAACGTGTCGAGCATGTGCTCTACCCCGCGCGCCTGCCGGTTATCGAATCGCATCAGCGCGGGGTCCACAAGGCTGGCGATCATGGAACAAGTACGGTGCCCATGCCGGCAAGACTCTGTTGACGCCATCATGGTTTGCTCGAGGTATTGGCTGTAACCATGCGCTGATCTACGGCGATCAACATGGCAATGACCTGTATCAGGGCTACCGGCTGTTGTTCCCCCTTCGGGTGGATCTCAGACCTGCTGGATGAAAACCGGACGTGGGGGCTCTCCACAGCGATGTACTCGCTCCACCAGCGAGTGCGTCGCTGTATTCATTGCGACGCAGTGCTTGCCTCAGACTGTGATCGTGTGACGGACGCGTCAGAGTCAGATCCCCATGAGGTCAAGCCGGATCCGGTATGCTCACGCCGTCGATGCGCCGGGGAGGAGGTGATCCATGAGCGAGAAGCAGATCGGACACATCAGCCACTGGTTTGGAAATATCGGCGTGGTCGTGATTGATGTCGACAAGGGTACGTTGACGGTCGGCGACACCATCCACGTGAAGGGAAACACCACCGACTTCACACAGACGATCGAGTCGATGCAACTTGATGGCGAAACCGTCGAGAAGGCCAAGAAAGGGATGAGTGTCGGGGTGAAGGTCTCCGACCGAGCCCGCCGCACGGATCTCGTGTTCAAGGTCGCTGACTGAACGGGAATCACCCGCTACTGACACGGCGGCCGCTCCAAAGCAGGCCAAGAGCGGCCGACGAAGTCCACGCCTTGCTCGGTGGGCAGGATGGGCAGACGCTGCACCTCCCCCGCCCGCTGGTTCCGGACGGCCACTTGCAGGTACTCGCCGGATTGGCAGATACCCTACATCAGGCGGCCAGAACTCTTTGGCTGCTGACGGAGTTTGATGGATCTCCGGCACTAATTTCCGTAGTCCCCAACTGGGCCCGGTCAACCGGACTGGTCGTCTTCGGTCGTTGACGAATCCACGGGGTCTCGCCCCAGAGGGGCCATCTCGGACACGGATCTCCCCTGTTGCAGCAAGCGGTACTTGACGTTCGTCATCCGCTCGTAAATCCCGATCAGTCTCGAGTACATCAAACCGGTGCGACCCTCCAGAATTCCCCCCTGCAGAATCAACAACTGGAAGACCCGCAGTTTGTCCCGCATGGGCAGGCGGAAGCTTATTCGCTTCAGCGCCCGTCGCCGCTGAAGAGAATTACGACTGAACAAGCCGCCCTGACCTGCACTCGTTTCAGCCTTGATGGCTTGGTTGGCTTCTTCGGTGGAGTACCGGTTGTGCTTCTCAAGCCAGTCTGAGATCCCCTTGCAGAAGGCGTAGTGCAGGTAGGGTTCGTTGAGAGTGCCGATCTCACCATCGGTCAATTCACGCTGGCTATGACCATAGTCCTGAAAACGCATCCGCCCCTTGTGAAAGAGCCGCATTTGGTAGGTCGGATAGCCGCCACATCGCTTGAGCCATCTGCCCATGAACATCAATTTGTTGGGCAGGTAGAACCCGGCCTCAGTCGGATTCGACTGAAAAAGCGACCGAAGAGCTTCCTCCAACTCGGGGGTGACCCGCTCATCGGCATCGAGGTGGAGAATCCAATCGTTCTTCGCCGTGATGTTGTCGATTGCCCAGTTACGCTGGGCACCAAAACTCTCAAATGGATGATCCCAGACCGTGGCACCGTGAGCCTCGGCCAACTCGCGGGTCCGATCGGTGGAGCCACTGTCCAGCACATGAATATCCGCCAACCCCCTGCAACTGGCAATGCAATCCGCAACATTGATTTCCTCGTTGAGTGTGAGGATCACGACGGAGACCGGGATGGGCAAGGATCCGCTCATGGTTATCGAAGAATTGCCGGGTGAAGTCGTCACACGGACCGATGAAAAAGCCCGATGATCACGGGCGGCTTGACCATACCCCAAGTCGACGGACCCAGGACCTATCTGATGATATAGTAGCTGGCCCTTCAACGCTCGGGAGTATGGGTCACATGCGAGTTCTTGTTACCGGTGGAGCAGGCTATATCGGGTCCCATGCCTCCCTTCGCCTGCTCGAAGACGGCCACGAGATCATCAGTATCGACAATCTCTCGCGTGGCCATGCTCAGGCGGAGGCGGTCTTGGCCGGCATCGCGGGGGATCGCTACACCGCTGTTCATTGTGACTTGCATGAGACTGATCGACTGACGAAGTTGCTCCTAAGCCACCGGGTCGATGTCCTCATGCACTTCGCCGCCCTCGCCGAGGTCGGAGAATCTGTCGATCATCCCCTCCGCTACCACTACAACAACATCGCCGGAACCGTCTCGCTGCTCCAAGCCGTGGACGCCGCGGGCACCTCAAGAGTCGTGCTCTCCTCATCCTGCTCAACCTACGGCGAACCCGAGGCTGGCCAGATTCCCATCAGTGAGGACACTCCGCAGAACCCGATCAGTCCATACGGCGATTCCAAACTTCAGTGTGAGCGGATGCTTCGAGATCTGGCCGAGGCGTATCGACAAGCCGACCGCCCCTTCTCCTATGTCGCCCTGCGGTACTTCAACGTGGCCGGCTGCGATCGCCAGACGCGATTGGGAGAAGACCATCGCCCAGAGACGCACTTGATCCCGATCTGCCTGCATACGGCCCTCGGTAAGCGGGACAAAATGGCCATCTTCGGTACTGACTATCCCACCCCTGACGGCACGTGCATTCGTGACTATGTCCACGTCGAGGATCTCGCTGATGCCCATGCCCGCGCCATGGGCGTTCTCGAGCCTGGCGACGAACAATGTTACAACGTCGGCATCGGCAAGGGTTTCTCCGTTCGTGAGTGCATCGAGTCATCCAAGCGTGTCAGCGGCATCGACTTCCAGGTCGATGACGCCGAGCGACGACCGGGCGATCCACCCGAACTCTATGCGGATGTCTCCAAGATCGAGCGCGACTTGGGATGGAAGGCCTCGATCACCGACATCGATGAGACGGTTGAATCCGCGTGGAAATGGTTCAAATCGCACCCCGACGGCTGGCCCGAAGACTGATCTCGGCCAGATCCGAACAGGACCGGGAAGCAGACTCGGCCACCATGGCGGCAGCATGGAGGGGTGTAGCGGTGGTCATCAAGAAGCACTGCGGAACCGAGCGTGCATTCCCGACTGACAGCGACCCCCTTCCCCATTGAGCGTGCAGGATCCCCGTAGACCTCACACAGCAGAACTGTGCAGAGCGATGTCACTCATCGGGGACGCTGCCATCACACACGAGGTGATCCGGCGATCGTTGGTATCCGGAAGATCTTGCAATTGGCGTCAGGCGAATCGACCTGATTTACCATGATGGGCCCTATGAAGATTGATGTGGGAGTAGCGGCATTCCGCCTGTACCCATTTCGGGTCCAACCCGTGAGCAAGGTGTTGAACTCATGTAGATACTGACGAGGAGAGGTCACGTAGCTGTTAGCAACTGAGTTGGCCCCTCCTACAGGAGCGGTCCGCAAGGATCCCATCGCGGGTCGCTGATGGTGGCGGCTGCATAGAGCGGTAGGAAGGTCAGCCGTTGCTCGGGGAGTTCATGGTGAGGGCCGGTGGAGAGGACGATGCCGGTTGGGCAGTTGGGGAAGGCCTCCAGAAGCAGGTGAAGGCTTCGGAGCCGCCCGCTGGGCCCCGACTTCACTTCGACTGGATATATCTGGCCGTTCTTGACCGTGAGGAAGTCGACTTCGGCGGTGCTGCTCTTGGCTTCTCTCGCCCAGAAGAACAACTCTGGGCGATGCCATGCGACCAATTCCTGCGCAACGAACTGCTCGGCGAGGCGTCCGCGGTAGATGGCCAGGAGATCATCTTGGCCAATGGCGGCCTCTGATCGGACGCCGCAGAGCCGCTGCATGAGCCCGACGTCGAGCATGGCCGCCTTGAACTTTTTGGGGTGAATGTTGGCGCTGAGCGGGAGACCTGCCGGGCTTGTGGCTTGAATTCGCTGCACAAGCCTTGCCTTCTCGAGCAGTTCGAATGCCTTGCGGTTGATGGAACTGCGTCGGTCTGGATCGAGGCTTGAGTACATCACCCGGTCACCCATTCGTCGCGCGACTTGATGCAAGACCGAGTCGAGTCCGGGGAGGGATGCGCGGGG
>JASMMN010000076.1 GCA_030748155.1 Phycisphaerales bacterium | reverse complement strand
GAGAAATGCAAAACCGCCGCACCACGCAGTCCGCTCCCCCACGTGTGGGGGAGCTCCCGCGGAGCGGGTGAGGGGGCGCGGAGCGGGTGAGGGGGCGCGGCTTCGCCGCGAGTACTAGCATTCCATCATGCTGACACTCTGTATCACCGCTGCCATCGCATCCACACAACCGCCCGCTCAGATCATCCCACCGCGCGAACCGGCGAGCGTGCTCGACTACACCATCACCGATGACGGCGGCAAGCCAGCGCCCGCCCGCCTGACCTTTCTTCGTGGCGACCGCTCCGACCCCGGCGCGATCTTCAGCAACCCAGACGCCGATTCAACCCAACTCGCCGTTCGCCGAAACGTCGTCTACGACATCGACGGAACCGGTGCCATCACGATTCCACCAGGCGAGTGGTTTGTCATCGCCAGTCGCGGCATGGAATACGACATCGCAACGACCCACATCGGCCCGTCCGAAGGAAGCCATGTGAAGTGGAGTGCCACGCTTCGCCGCGCCATCGACACCACAGGCTGGGCGGGCGGCGATTTCCACCTGCACACCCTCACCCACAGCGGGCACGGTGACTCGAACATGCCCGAGCGGATGATCTCGATCGCTGGTGAAGGCGTGGAATTCGCCGTCGCCACAGACCACAACCACAACACCGATTACAACCCCACGATGAAACAGGTCGGCGCGGATCTCCACTTTACCGCGGTGACGGGCAACGAAATCTCCGCCGACTACGGTCACTTCAACGCCTATCCGCTCGACCCCGATGCCAAGGTCATCGACTGGAAGATCGAAACACCCGCGATGTTCGCCGACACCCGAAACGAGCAGAACGAGTGGAACGTCGTCCCCGTCATTCAAGTCAATCACCCACGGTGGGGAAACATCGATTACTTCGGCGCGAGGGGGCTGGATCCCTTCGCAGCGGAGTCGAACCACCCCGACTGGTCCTGGGACTTTGATGCAGTTGAAGTTCTCAACGAGAACGCTGGCTGGGGCTGGTACGACGCCGAAACCACGGACGTTCCCACTCGAGCGTCCCGCCACAGCGTCATGCGAGACTGGATCACCATGGTCAACGCCGGCCACGCCGTCGCCCCCATGGGCAACAGCGACTCACACACCGTCGAGAAGAACTTCGCCGGCATTCCACGCACCTATGTGCGCGTGAACGATGCGGACCCAAATGCCATTTCTCCTGCTGAAGTCGCCGAGGCGGTCCGCCGCGGCGCTGTCGTTGCGACCACCGGACCATTCCTCACGGTGTCGGCAGGATCCGGCGGCATCGGAGACCTTGTCTCCACTATGAATGGTAAAATCGACTTGACGGTTGCCTTGCAAGCTGCGCCATGGATCAATGTTGATCGCATTCGTGTCCTCGGCGACGGCGACGAGCTGCGTGTCTTCGAGTTGGAAGAAGATGGCTACTCGCCACCGCTGGTCATCGGACCGATTTCGCTGGTTGCCTCGGATGACGCTTGGATCACCGTCCTTGCAGAAGGCGATCAGCCGATGACACCTGTTGTCCGCGACCGCGATCGTCCCATTCTCCCGCTGGCCGTCACCGGACCCATTCGTGTTGATGCTGATGGCGACGGCATCTGGACACCACCGCTCAAGAACATTGAACGTCTGGTTGAGAACAGCAATGGGGACTGGACACTACTGGCCGATGAGTGGGATCAGGCTGGTCCACACCGACGTGCCATGATCGTTGGTGTTGCGATGCGCGAACCGAGCCTCTCCAGAGACGCGTTCGATGCCGCACTGGCAGACCCGCACCGACTGGTTCGTATCGCGGGCGTCAAAGGCGCTGGAGCAATTGGTGATGATCACAGTCGGGAATCGCTCGCCGCACTCGTCATCGACCCGAGCACCGGCAGGACCACCGCCTTCATGGCATGGGCCGCTTGTGACACCATGAATCCGGAACCTAAACTGCTGGAACAGTACATCGATCGCTTCGGATGGGACAATGCCACGCGATATGCCAAGGATCATCCGCTTCGGCTGCAGGGTGACCTCATCCGGAACTGGCAGGTTGCCGGGTGCTTCGCTGCGCCTGATATACAATCGCTCGCCGCAGGCCAAGCACCCGAACCCGGCATTGTGCACATCACGCCGCCACGAACCAAGTCCGGTGAATCCATCGCGTGGCATGAGCAGATGAGCGAACCGGACGGATTCCTCAACCTCGCCACCGTCTGCGACGAACCAGAAACCGCCATCGCGTATGCCAAGTGCACACTGGAAAGCCCGGACGAGCGGGATGTGAAATTCACCATCGGCAGCGATGACGGCTGCCGCATCTGGGTCAACAACGCCCTTGTCTGGGATGACCCCGCCCACCACGGCGCCACCCTCGACGCTGGGTTGTTCACGGCTCACCTGAAGCCGGGGGTCAACACCATCCTCTGCAAAGTCCTCAACGGCACTGGCGACTTCGGTCTCTACCTGCGAGTCATGGACGACGAGATCAAACCTCGCCGGTGAGCGGTCAGGTCCTGCACCCCCCGACCACACGCTCGACAAACCGTACGCCACGCGCCCCGTCGTGGACATCGGGATAATCAAGACGACGCCCATCGTCCTGCCCCGCATGTATTGCATCAGCAACGCTTCGGTAGATGTTGGCAAAGGCCTCGATGAAACCCTCTGGGTGACCGCCCGGAAGCCGGGTGGCCTCAGTGGCTGCATCGCACGGGTTCGGGTCAGCCGTCCGGTGCACCATGTCCGGGCCATCGGATGATGTCTGCAGCAGCTGGTTGGGTATCTCCTGCTGCCAGTCCACGCCACCGGTTTCGCCCCAGACTCGCAAACGCAGGCCATTGCGGCTTCCTGGACAGATCTGCGAAGCCGTCAAGATGCCGGTTGCGCCATTGTCGAACGTGAGCAGAACCGACACATCGTCGTCGAGGGCTCGACCCGGCACGTGCGTCGTGACATCCGCGAGTACACCAATCATGCCGAGTCCCGTCACGTACGACACCAGGTTCTCGGCGTGCGATCCGATATCGCCCATCGCCCCCCCAATGCCGGCCTTGGCAGGATCGTTCCGCCAGACAGCCTGCTTGTGCCCCGTCTGCTCAAGTGGTGTCGCGAGCCATCCCTGCAAGTACTCGACCATCACCTTGCGGACGCTGCCGATCGCGCCGCTGCGAACGATCGCCCGCATCTGCTTCACCATCGGGTAGCCGGTGTAGTTGTACGTCACAGCAAAGACACATCCGCTCGTCTCCTGCGCCGCGACGAGGGCATCGGCCTCCTCGGCCGTACATACCATCGGCTTGTCGCACACCACATGAAACCCTGCTTCGAGCGACGCCTTGGCCACCGGAAAGTGCACATGATTCGGTGTGACGATGACCACCACCTCGATGCGATCGGAATCAGACCTCGCCGACTCGCCCGCGAGCATGTCCTTCCACGTTCCGTAGCAGCGATCTTCATCGAGTCCGAGATCCCGCCCACTCACCAACGCTTTCTCCGGCGTCGATGAAAGCGCCCCGGCCACCAATGTCATGCTTCCGTCGAGCGCGGCCGCCATTCGATGCACGCCACCAATGAAAGCATCACGGCCGCCGCCCACCATGCCCATTCGAATTGCCCGTGTCCGCTCGCTCATGACCATCGTCTCCTTATGCGCCATGGTACTTCCCCGCTCCTGGAAGCTCGAAATGCGAGAGATTCTCGGAGCATCGCCCGAAACTCGAACTATGACTGGACACCCGCCCAAGATGGCCTGATACTCTTCGCGGCATGCATTCTTCGTTCACAACATTCGTACTCCTCGCCGCCATCACGCTGCAGGGTGTCTTTGGAAGCCTGCAGGGAAGTGTGATCATCTGCCTCGGTGGCGGCCACGAGCACGGTCCGGCGGAAGTTCTTGAGTATTGCGAACTGGAATGCTCGCACCACAGTGACTGGCCCACGCAGGAAATCGACGCGCAGCACATCGATGACTGCGATTGCACCGACTTTGAACTCGGCCTGATCACACTGCTCACGATGACCCCATCTGGCGATCAGGATCTTGACCTTGCCGCGATTACGGCACCGGTCATCTGCATCACCCAATACGTGCACACCACGTGTTCCCCTCGCGGACCGCCGCAAGCATCCCGAGGCGACCCAAGCGGACAACAGCGACTGGCTTGCATCCGCAGCACGCGACTTCTGATCTGAACACACGCATCGTTCACTTTGACCATGCACGGCACCAGCCGCGCATGGCTGTGTCGTTGTGGATCCAGACCAGGAGACTTTCGGTATGTCACTTCACCTTTCCCCGCCCGCGTGGCGTTGGCGCCCCGTCATCTCAATGCTTGCAGCCCTGCTGCTGACGAGTTGTCAGTCCTATGAGCCTGCGCCACTGAATATCGGGGACTACCGTGACACGCTCGAGGTCAGACTGATTGATACCGAGCCGATTACCGCCTTCGCCAAGCGGCTACAGACTGCGGGCGAGGATGTTCCGTCGCACTTCGATCCTTCTGACGGCATCTCGTACGCCGAGGGCGAAGTATTGGCCCTCTTCTACAACCCGCAACTGCGAATCGCTCGCCTTGAGGCGGGCGTTGCCATGGCTACCCGGGACACCGCTGGCCTTTGGGAAGATCCAGTCTTCGGTTTCGATGGCGCCGAAATCATCTCGCCGTCGACCCCTTTCGAGTTCGGACTCATGGGGAACTTGACAATTCCAATCTCAGGAAGGCTGGAGGTCGAGAAGGATCGGGCAAGCGCGGCCTACGAAGCACAACTTCGCACCCTTGTAGACGCCGAGTGGCAAACGCGGGCTGACCTGCGCTGCGCCTGGGCAAGATGGGCCGCCGTCGCTTCCCAAGCAGAACTGCTCACAGACATGATCGTTGAACTACAACGCATCAGCAAGATCGCCGGACATCTTGAGATTGCAGGCGAACTCAACCGCGTTGAACGCCGCTTGCTTCAAATCGAACTGGCGGACCGACGCATGCAGGCGACGGAGATGGATTTGCTGTTGATCGATGCCGAAAACGCGCTGCTCGATATCCTCGGTCTGCCTCCGAGCGCAGTACAGCAGTTGCAACCATCCTTCCCTGACGTTGCCGTTTCGGAAGTTGATGATGTCACCGCTCGGCTCATCGAATCCAACACCGAGTTGGCGGTGCATTTTGCGGAATACCAGACCGCCGAGGATACCCTGCGGTTGGAGATCAAGAAGCAATTTCCTGACATCGTGATCGGATCTGGCTATGGCACCGAGTTCAACGACCACCGGGTCATGTTCGGAATCTCGGTACCGATTCCCATCCTCAACGCCAACCGCGCGGGCATTGCAGAAGCCCGCGCCAGACGCGAAGTGGCCCGCGCTGAGGCCGAAACGACCTTCTCGCGGCTTTACCGAGCACTTGCGGCGGCCCGGGCGGAACTGCGTGTCAGCCAAGCACAGCGTGATCGATATGAAACCATCATCGTTCCACTGCTTGAGGAGCAGTCCAGCGACATTGATCGTATCGCCGCCCTCGGTGAACTCGACGTCTTCGTGCTGCTACAGACCATCACCCGAACGTTCTCGGCCAAGCAGAGATTGATTGACCTGCGGATCGATGAAATCGATGCCGCTACCACAGTACGCCGCATTCTCGGCCCCGATACCCGCCCAGACCCAACGCCGATCGAAGAACAGACCGGCACCATCGTCGCTGGAGATATCCAATGAATCAGTTCGCCCACCTGACAACCACAGCCTTGCTCATCCTGTGCTTGCTCCCCACGGGATGCAGCGAGGATCAGGCGAATGTTGAAGCACCGAGCGGTCACCAGTTGGCAACTCCCACCACCACCAATCGCATTGCCATTCCACCTTCTGTCCGATCCAACCTCGGTATTACCTTCGCCCCAGCCGAACGTCGGCGCATCGAGGACACGCTGCGAGCCCCGGGAACATTCGAGTACCAGCCAACGGCAACCCGGGAGTACCGAACAATGCTGCCGGGCCGCGTAGATGTATTGGTCAACCAATTCGATCGCGTCGAGCCGGGCGCGCCGCTCTACCGACTCGACTCGCCCGACTGGCGAGACATTCAACGGACCATCGCCGAGTCCGAATCCACGGTGAAGCAATTGCAGGCGACACTGAATACTTTCGGGCCACTGCTCTCCGCCCACAAGCGACACGAGCAGAGTTTGCAAGAGAGCATTGACGTCTGGGAGGCGCGAGTCGAGAAGCTCAACGCTCTCCGTGAGGCTGGTGGTGGCCGCATGAGCGAGTTCACCGCCGCACAATCGTCACTTGCGAAAGCGCAGGCGGAACTCGCCAACATGCAGGAGAAGGATGCCGAACTTACTGGTTTGCATGCGCAGTCACTCGCCGCAACACATGCAGCCCAGATCAATCTTGATCTCTCCATCGACGCCGCAGCAGCACTTCTGGATATCGATCGCGCCACCTTGCTTGCGCCAGCATCCCCCCTCGCCGATGCAAAACCACTGTGGCGCACGATCACATCAATCGAGGTCACCGCACGCAGTTCAGGTGTGGTGGAGTCGGTCGATCTGACCAACGGCGCCTGGGCCGACGAACGAGCGAACGTAGTCACCATCGTGCAGCCAGACCAACTCCGCTTCCACGCATCGGGCCTGCAAAGCGATCTCGGCGTTCTGCGGGATGGTCTTCGCGTGACCATCGTGCCGCCCACACCAACCGCTGGCGGAACCGCTGTCCCGATGCAGGATGTCATGCGAGGCACGTTGACACTCGGGCTCGCCGGCGATTCGAAAG
>JASMMN010000075.1 GCA_030748155.1 Phycisphaerales bacterium | reverse complement strand
CCGCGGCACTCCATCACTGCGCAGTGAGAGGCCTCGTCTCTGCAGTACCCAGAGCATCACGACAGCCTGAATGGCGGCGCAGATGGATGTTGACCATGCAAGGCCAGCCTCTCGGAGTGGCGTCCAGATGAGCGTGAGGTTGAGCAGGAGGTTCAGTCCGACCATCACCATGGCGATGCGCACGGGCGTCATCACTTCGTCCCGAGCGTAGAAGGCGCGGGTCAGCACCTGCACCAGCGCATAGGCCCAGACGCTTGCTGCGTAGCCGAGCAGGACGAAGGACACACGATCAGTGTCCTGCACACCAAAGTTGCCACCTTGCAGAATCACGGCGGTGAGCGGTTCCCGCACAACCATCAACCCGATGCCTGCAGGAACTCCAATGAACAGGACGAAGCGAATACCTCGGCGGACGGTTTCACCAAAGGAATCGGAGTTATTGCCTCGTTTCGCCAGTAGTGGATAGATTGCAGTGGCGACTGCGATGCCGAATACGCCGAGCGGGAATTGATAGAGACGCTGCGCAAACGAAATGACAGCCATGGCTTGCTCGTCGAGCGGGTACACCCGCCCTGCAATGGTGTCACCGAAGAGCAGCGGGTACGAGGCAATGAGACCATCGAACAACGTGTTGATCTGGAGCACACCGAGACCGAGGATCATCGGACCGGCGCGGCGAATGACATCCCGCAGGGGCGACATCGCAGACGCGAGGTCCAATTGCAGGTTCGCCTGTCCTCGGAGCGTCAGCACCGACCACGCGAGTTGAAGGCAGCCTGCAAACATCACGCTGCCTGCCATGATCGACACGACCCAGATACGGGATTTCGAGTCGCTCGTGCCGAACCACCACCATCCCAGCACCGCTGCGGAGATCAGGCATCCATTGAGTATCAAAGGCGCCGCGGCCGTCGGGCCGAATCGTCCATGCACGTGCAGCATCGCGCCGATGATCGCCACCAAGCACACCAGCGGCATGTAGGGCAGCGTGACCATTGTGAGCCAGATGGCGGGGCTGGTGTGATCGAGTGAACTTGAGACGAGAAACAACACGGCTTCGCCGAGCACAACGATGGCACCGAGCACGACCGCGAGTCCGCCGATCAGTCCGCCAGCAAGTGCCGCGGCGCGGCGGGGGTCTTCATCGACCAGTCGTTGGTAGGCGGGCAGAAAGGCGGCAGACAGCGCCCCCTCACCGAACAAACGGCGAAAGAGGTTCGGGATGAGGAAGGCCAGCCAAAACGCGCCCATCGCATCGCCTGTTCCCAGCAAACGGCTGACGGTGGCGTCTCGTGCCAGTCCCGCAACGCGGCTGATCCCGGTCAGCACCATGACAGTGCGCGTGTTCCGCTCGAGTCCATCACTCATGGGCGAGCGTCTCCGATTTCATCCACGCCTGTCGCAGGGAGACGGACAGGGAGGTGACACCGCCCAACAGAGCCGTTGGCGCCACAAGCCCAGGTAGGCCAGCGTCGGACAGGAGTTCACCAGCGAGCCATCCCACGAGGGTCGACGTGGCAACCAGAACCCAAGCCGTTGCACCAAACGGCGGCCAACTCGGTCCCCCCGCTCGTTTCCAAGCACGATGGCCCATGGGCAGGGTGATGGTTCCGGCGATCGCGAGCGAGGCGAATCCGCAAGCGACGCTCCAAGACCGGTGCAGGGTGCCCCAAACCAGAAAGTAGATCACGGGAAACACCACAATGGTGATGGCGGCGCTCAACGCGAATACCGTTCTGCCACCTGCTCCGCGTTCAATGATGCGGTCGATGGTCGCGACAGCGGTCCGCCACGGGCTGCTCGGAGAAACCGGAGCGGGAGGGGACACGGCGGCGGTCGAGATTGCGGCAGCGGCGAGCCCCTCGATACCAGCGAGGACATCGGGAAGCGACCAGTTCCGCCACGGCGAGAGGAGATCCTGAGTCCACTCATCAAACGGAATCCACAGCCCGACCAACGCGAAGGCCATCCATCCACGTGGCAGCCACCGGGTTCGCTCCAGCAGAACAGCCAGAATTCCGAATGCCAGAAAGTGCATCAATTTGTCAGGGGGAGTGTGTTCGGGGCCGAGCGGATCGAGTCGGGGCCAGTGTGTTCCGATCGTCAGCGCGACGAAGTACAGCGAGAAGAACCACCGCCATGAACGGATCGCAGCGGAAGCAGGCTCATCCAACTGAGTCGGCGCCTTCGGGAGCGGATGCATCGCCCTTGACCTCGACCTCACTGACCGGTGTTCGCCACAATTGTGTCACCGACTCGGCGAGTGCAAGATAATCGGTGGCTCCGTGGGAACCGGCGTCATAGGCCAGGATGGATTGCCCGAAGGATGGGGCCTCCGCGAGTTTGATGTTTCGGCGGACAGGGGGCGTCAGGACCCGACAGCGACTCCACGGAACTGGTTGTTCGCGGCACCCTTCCAGAAAGGCCTTGAGATCTTCAACGACTTCCCGGGCGAGTGTTGTTTGAGATTCATGCATACACAGCACGATGCCGGTGACACGAAGGGAGGGATTGACGGATCCACAGACGAGTCCCACCGTTTCGAGTAGTTTCCCAACGCCTTGCAGCGCCAGAAAATGCGCCTGCATCGGCACGAACACCTCGGTTGCCGCCGACAGGGCGTTGATCGTCAGGATGCCGAGGCTCGGTGGGCAATCGATGAGCACCACATCCCAGCGATTGTCACTTGCAGCGAGGGCGCTGCGAAGGCGGTTCTGTTTGTCTGGCAGGCCCCCGAGATCGGTCTCGGCAGCGGCCAAATCAGTTTCGGCTGGAATGAGGTCCAACCCCTCCTCGAGTTTGATTGCGATGTCCTCGACGACAGCGTGTTCGTCGAGCAGCAGGTCATAGATGGTGGCATCATCTTCGGCCGGTCGGATACCGAAGTGCAGCGAGAGATGGGCCTGCGGATCGAGATCGACCAGGCAGACGCGGAGTCCCGACCGGGCGAGTGCCGCGCCGAGATTGGCGGTGGTGGTCGTTTTGCCAACCCCCCCCTTCTGATTGATGATGGCGACCACGCGTCGGATACTCATCCTGCGAGTGTAGGCGAAGGGAAGGCGGACGTCGGGTGTCGGGGACCGGAAGTCGATGGATGTGCGAGGGGTTCCTTCGGCCCGAGCCTCCACCGTGGCATACCTGCGCCCTCTACCATGCCTCGATGTCCCGCCTGACCGATGCCGCCATCGTGCTTCGCCGCTGGGACTACTCGGAAACCTCGCAGACCGTCTCAGCACTCTCGCGGGAGCATGGGCTTGTCCGCGGCCTCGCCAAGGGAGCGATTCGGCCCGGTGGAACATTCTCCGGCGGGTTCGAGCCGCTGACCCGAGGCCATTTGGGATGGATACTCAAGGCTGGGCGTGAACTGGCGATTCTGACCGAGTGGATGCTTGAGGAGGTGTACTGGTCGACTCGTCAGGATGCGACGGCAAACCGGGCGGCCATTTACGCGGTCGATCTGACCTCCAGGCTGCTCACCGATCAGGATCCGCACCCGGCCGTCTTCGACGCGCTCGATCAAGTGCTGCGGGATCTTCCCGAGTCGCCAGCAACACATTTGCTGACCTTCCAGTGGAGGCTTCTGGAGGCGATCGGATGGCGACCGGTGGTCGAGCACGATGCGGTGACCGGCGCGGCCCTGCCAGAGAATGCCGACGTGTTGGGTTTCCGCTCCACCGCTGGCGGTGTGGTCACTATTCCCGGCGACGGTGATTGGCGGGTGCGCCGCGAGACGATCACCTTGATCGAAGCCCTGTCGGCCGGTGAACCCAACATGGACGGATCAGCCTGTGCCAGAGCCAGCGGGCTGTTGGCTGTCTATGTGCGAGACTTGATCGGCGAGCACACCGAGGCCATGCGGCATGCCTTTCCGGAGATCGCCTGAGCGGGTTGTTCTCTGTGCTTCTGCTCTATCCTTCGGGCATGTCCATTCAGTACAGATCGCATGTGCTTCCAAGTGGCCTCCACATTGTTGCCGAGATCGACTCCGAAGCGGCATCTGCTGCGGCCGGGTTTTTTGTGCGAAGCGGCGCACGCGACGAACCAGATGAACTCATGGGCATCAGCCACTTCCTTGAGCACATGGTGTTCAAGGGAACCGAGTCCCGCAGCGGCGAAGAGATCGACGAGGCCTTCGACGAACTCGGTGTGCATCACAATGCGTGGACCTCGCACGAAATCACAGCCTTTCACATGCATTGCCTTCCCGATTCGTTCAACTCTGCAATTACGCTTCTCGCTGACACCATGCGCCCGGCGCTGAGGCCGGATGATCTTGCCGACGAAGCCGAAGTGGTGGTCGAGGAGATCGCCATGTACGAGGATCAACCCTTCTGGGAGTTGTGGGAGCAGGTCGCGAAGGTTTACTACGGTTCGCACCCGATGGGGCATCGCGTGCTCGGGACGGCGGACACGGTTCGGGCGGTGACATCGGAGACCATGCGGAATTGGCATACCGATCGGTATGGTGCCGACAACATTGTGCTGGCGATGTCTGGAAAGATCGAATTCGACGAAGTATGCGGCGTGGCAGATTCGGTGTGTCGAGACTGGAAGCGGACCGGTGCAGCACGTGAAACGCACGAGATGGCACACTCCGAACAGGAGTTTGTCACGCAGAATGAACGCATTTCTGCCGCGTATGTACTTGGCATCGCACCTGCCCCAGCCTATCAGGACGATCGCCGATACGCCGCTGGAATCCTCTCGTGGATCCTCGGCCGCGGCGATGGTTCCCGCCTGCACTGGGCACTGGTTGATCCTGGTCACGCCGAAGAGGCGTATGCCGAGTACGAGGGAAACGATCGGTGCGGGAGGTTTGTGACGTGGGCCATCTGTGCGCCAGATCGGGTCGAGTTCGTCGAGACCACGATGCGAACGGTGCATGACGATCTGGTCGAGTCCATCACCGAAGATGATCTTGTGGTCGCGCGCGCCATGATTCGCACCGCTGTGACGGTTGCTTCAGAACTGCCAGCGGGCAGAATGCAGCGACTTGGACGCATGATCTGCACCGCGGGCGACTACACGCCACTTGAATACGAACTCGCTCGTATCAACGCCATCACAATCGACGAACTGCGATCGGTTGCCAAAGCGTGGCCGGTGCAGCCATTGGTGACGGGGCGCATGATTCCAAGCCGCTCCGCCGCCAACGCAGCAGAACCGCAGTGAGGCCAGCGGCCCGGATATCGAGGGCCGTCTTCTACGCATGCAACGCCCTGCCATCAAGCCCGAGGGCGGCTTCGTGGAGGGCTTCGGACATGGTGGGATGGGCATGCATCGTCGAGATGATGTCATCGGCGGTGGCTTCAAGCCTGATCGCCAAGCAGAACTCGTGGATGAGTTCCGATGCGTCTTTGCCGATGATGTGGGCGCCGAGGATCTCACCCCACGGCTCGGATGCGACGATCTTCACGAAGCCTTCCGCCGCGCCGGTGGCAATGGCCTTGCCAAGCGCCGTGAGTGGAAATTTTCCGATCTTGACATCATGCCCTGCTGCTCGCGCGGCAGCTTCGGTCAGGCCCACCGATCCGATCTGCGGACTGGTGTAGGTGCATCCGGGAATGGAGTTGTAGTCCACGCCGAGCGTGTGGTGTCCAGCGATCCGCTCGACGCAGGCCACGGCTTCCTCGCTTGCCACATGCGCAAGCCACGGTGGACCAATGATGTCGCCAATGGCGTAGACACCCGGTAACGATGTTTCATAGGTTGGCTCATCGACATCGCGATACGCGACCTTGATGTGGCCCTTCTCGATATCCACGCTCACGCCTTCGCCAAAGAGTCCGTCGTAACGGCCCGTGACGCCAATGGCGACAAGAACAGCATCGCCCTGGAGCGTCTCGGTCCTGGACTCATCTGCGGCGGTCGCGATGGTGACGGTGACACCGGACCCGTTCGTTTCGATACCGGTTGTCATGTGCCCGGTCTTGCAGGTGATTCCCTGCTTCTTGAAGAGTTTGAGAGCATCCTTTGAGACATCTTCATCTTCGACCGGCAGAATACGATCGAGCATTTCGACGACCGTCACACTTGTTCCCATTGCGTTGTAGAACCACGCAAACTCCATGCCGATGGCGCCACTTCCGACGACGATGAGCCGCTCGGGGCGGACTTGCGCCGTCATCGCATCCTGTGAACTCCAGATGCGTTTATGGTCGAAAGGCGCAAAGGGCAACTCTCGCGGCGCAGCGCCCGTGGCGATGATGACGCGATCGGCGGTGATTTGTTCGCTTATTCCCTCGCCGGTCCCGTGGTAGTAGTCGGTATCGGCATGCAGTACACCGATTCGGCAGGGGTCATCACCGACGTGGCCAGCCATGATCTGAGCATGGCCCTCGATGTGACGTATGCTGTTCTTCTTCATCAGGAAGCCGACGCCCTTGTTGAGTTTGTCGGTTACCTCACGGCTCTTGGCGATGATGGCGGGCCAGTCTTGACGAGCACCTTCGAAGTGAATGCCCCAGTCTTGCCCGTGGGTCACCGCCTCCGACCACAGTTCAGCATTGTGCAGAAGTGCCTTGCTCGGAATACAGCCCCAGTTGAGGCAGACGCCGCCGAGTTTGTTCCGCTCAATAATCGCCGTCTTCAGTCCCAGTTGGGCCGCTCGAATGGCACCGACATAGCCGCCGGGGCCGCCGCCGATCACGACGAGGTCGAAGTGGTTGTCAGATGCCACGGGATGGCTCCCAAAGATGGTTCGAGGGACGGGTAGATGGGCCTACAACCCGCCGAAGGCAGGATTCTACCTGAGCCGCGGATCGGGCGGCATCCGCCCGCCATCGATCGTGGCCATCCGTTGACGGCCCCATGGCCCTGCAAGTACGATCCCCGATCCTCCAAGCGAGGGACAGGACAGGATTCACCGTGCGAACCGCACTGATCAGCGACATTCATGGCAACCTCGAAGCGCTCAATGTCGTCCTCGACGATATCGATCGCCGGACGGTCGATCGCATCATCAACCTCGGCGACATCCTTGGCTATGGACCCGATCCGGTGGCCTGTGTTGATCTGGTTGCGGAGCGGTGCGAGTGGTCACTGATGGGGAATCACGATTATGGAGCGATCTACGAGCCGACCAACTTCAATGCGGCGGCCGAGCAGGCGGCCTATTGGACGCGAAGCCAACTGGATCTCGAAGAGGATGAAATCCAGGCAGCCCGACGGTGGGAAATTCTCGGACGCCTTCGCGTGCGAACCAGTTTCGATGACTTCCTGTGTGTGCACGGCTCGCCCCGTAGACCCATCAACGAATACATCTTCCCGGAGGATGCCATCAATTCGCCCGTGAAGATGAAACAACTCTTCGAGCATGTTCCGAATTACTGCCTCGTCGGGCATACGCACGTGCCGGGCGTATTTACCGATGAGCCGGATTTCTACGGGCCAGAGGACATGGACAACTCGACATGGACGTTCAAGGGCGAAGAGAAATGCATCATCAACCCGGGCTCCGTAGGCCAGCCGCGTGATCTGGATCCGCGGTCCAGTTATGCCATCCTCGACGAAGGGGCCAAGTCGGTGGAGTTCTTCAGGCTTGAGTACGACATCGACGCCGTCGTCAGGAAGATCTACGCGATTCCAGAACTCACCAACTGGTTGGGCGACCGGCTGATCGAGGGCCGTTGACTCATGGGCAGCTCTGGCGGCTCCAACGATCCCCGCGCCGCGGCGGCAGCGAGACTTCGGCGTCTGATACCGATCGGGGTGAGTCTGGTCATTCTGCTGGTTGTCATCCTGATCGCCACAGCGCCCCGCTCCGGCCGCGGCGTGGATGCAGAGGTTGAGACCCCCACCGAAACCATCGATACGCCGGCCACCGAGGCTCCTTCCGAACCTACCGAGCCAAATGCCGCCGGTGAGACCGTTCCCGACACCACGGCGGCTCCCCCCTCGCCTGAGCCGGAGGCCACCGAGGCGGCAACATCAGAGAAGCCGGCGGCTGGACCTCGATCGCTCGATGGCCTGCATGTCCACCTGATTCACGTTGATCCATCCGCGGCTCCACTTCCCATGCTCGGCGGCCTAGACAACCCCGAACAGGCCAAGATGCAGCTCGAATTCACCCGTCAGGGTGCCGGCATCATTCAGATTCCCTTTGCGAACATCTGGACGACAGCCGAGGCGAAGCGGCAGGCCGCCTCGTGGTTCTCCTCGCGTGGAACGCCAAGGGCGGACCAGACCGAACTTCCACCGTTTGATGAGCGACTGGTGCTGGCCAGAGAGTCGGCGGTCTCTGTCGGTGGGCGACTGGCCACGATTCCCCTGCTCTCAGCGGGCAACATGAGCATCGGCGGGACCACGCTGGATCTCAGTTTGGCCGAATGCTGGAAACCGACCGGAGTAGGCAGTTTTGAGGCCGTAATTCGGAATGGTGACGAGCAACCGGTCGTTCGCATCGAGCGTACATGGACGCTCGACGAGTGGGACATTGAACTTGGACAACGGATTGTGAACCTCTCCGGGGAGGACTTGGAGATCCGCTGGTCGCAGTTCGGTCCGCCCAATCTCATGCCCGATCGAGCCCGGTACATGGATCGCCGCCGGATGCGATTTGGGTATCTGCTCGGAAAGACAAACGATCCGGATCGTCTTGCCGGTGTAGTGGCCGACGGTGCCATGCTGCTGGAACTGACCGATGTGGCCAACCCAGAGAACGATCCGGTGCTGTGGCCCAACGAACTTTCCAGAGCGGAGGGATTCGAACTTTCGTGGTTCGCGTCGACCAGTCGCTACTTCGCCATGGCCATCCACCCGGTGCTCGACGCCGAGGGTCATGGCGATCTCTCGTTGGTGAATGTCGTAGCCGAGATCAAGCGGTATCCCTACAAACTCAACGATGAGGATGTCATTCTGACTGGTCTGTCATGGCCGGCAACGAGTGGACCCCCCGCCGTCTTGAAGGCCGGGGCCACGAAGTCGTTGTCGCTGGGCATCTACGCTGGCCCGCTGGAGAAGTCCATTCTCGCCGGGCAACAGCCGTACAAGACACTGAACATGCAGGGCTTGATCCTGTACCAGATGTCTAGTTTTTGCGCGATCTGCACCTTCCAGTGGCTGGCGCACATCCTGCTTGCCGTATTGGCCTTCTTCGACCACTACATCGTTTTCGACTGGGGCATTGCCATCATTCTGCTGGTGATCTGTGTGCGGACACTGCTCCATCCGATCACGCGTCGCAGCCAGATGGGCATGCAGAAGTTCGGCAAGCAGATGCAACGCCTCAAGCCGGAGATGGATAAGCTTCAGAAGAAGTATGGCGGTGACAAGAAGAAGATGCAGGAAGAGCAGATGCGTCTGTTCCGCGAGCGTGGCATCAACCCGCTCCAGATGCTCGGATGTCTGCCGATGTTCCTCCAGATGCCGATCTGGGTGGCCTTGTACGCGGGCTTGTACTTTTCGTTCGATCTTCGGCAGGAGCCCGCCTTCTGGGGCGTGTTCCAGAACTTCTGGAACTGGCCCTTCCTCGCAGATCTTGCGTCTCCAGATCACTTCTTCTGGGAAGCACCGGAGCCGTTCAAATTTCTGTTGTGGAACATCACGGGCATCAACCTGCTGCCACTGCTGATGGGTGCCGTTTTCTTCTTCCAGCAGAAGTACATGACACCATCGACGAGCATGTCGCCTGAGCAGGAGACGCAGCAGAAGATCATGCGGGTGATGATGGTGGTGCTCTTTCCGGTGATGCTCTACAGCGCCCCCTCCGGCCTGACCTTGTACATCCTGACATCGAGTACCGTCGGAATCATGGAAAGCCGCCACATCCGCAAGCAGGTCGATGCCATGGATCTGGACGCGGTGGCGCCCCGCCCCAAGCCGGCCGCAGCAGGCGGACGCACCGCGAAGGATCCACAGTCTCGCGCGTATGCCAAGATGATGGAACGCCGCAAGCAGAAGAAGAACAAAGGTCCGGAAAAGCGATTCAAGAAGCGCAAGTGATGTTCTTGCTGTTCTGGACGCACGCCCGTGGATCTTGAAAGCACCATCATCGCCGTGTCCTCGCCGCCCGGTCCCTCCGCGGTGGGGATGATCCGGCTCAGCGGCCGCGAAGCCGCTGCGGTGCTGGCGGAGGCGGTTACCGGTATCGATCTGGGCGTACGGGGGGCGTACGCAACACGGCTGCGTATCGGCGACTGGTCTCTGCCCGCAGTACTGCTGATCATGCCGGGACCGGGTTCCTACACCACCGAAGACGTGATCGAGGTGCAGGTGCCTGGGAACCCCGTGTTGCTTGAGGGCGTCATCGATCGGTTGATCGAGTCGGGTCTGAAGCGAGGTCTCGCCGTCCGCAGGGCACTTCCAGGGGAGTTCACCTTTCGGGCCTGGCACCATGGGCGACTGTCGCTGGACCGCGCAGAGGCCGTGGCATCGATCATCGCGGCTGGCTCCAGTGAGGAATTGGACGCGGCAAGACATGCCTTCGAGGGGCAGACCGGCCGCGACATCACACCGATCGCTGAGGCGCTTGCCGATGTGCTGGCGCTGGTGGAAGTCGGCATCGACTTCTCCGACGAGGAAGATGTCGTCGCCATTTCAACTGAATCGCTCCGATCCCGGTTGGGTGACCTCGCGGCTCGGCTTGCCCAACACGCTGGCAGCGGCTCCGGCGAAGAATCCATCGACGCTCGACCCCGCGTCGTGCTCCGCGGACCAGTCAACGCCGGGAAATCAACGCTGTTCAACGCCCTGCTTGGTCATGATCGCGTGATTACGCACACGCTCGCAGGCACGACTCGCGACGCCATCGTCGAACCTGCGAGGATCGGCGATCATGATGTGCTGCTGGTTGATACGCCCGGCGATGAGCGCGTTCCGTTCGTGTCGGCGAGCACAGCGCAGCACGAAGCAGACTTGGTGGTGTGGTGCAGCCCAAGTGGCGGTGACGAACCACCTGCCGGGGCGGTGCTGGCGAGAACGAAGCGTGATCTTCGCCCAAAGATCGACCACGACGCAGCGGATGTCTGCGCTTTCGAGCCTGACGATGTGGATCGCCTCCGGTGCCGCATTGACGATGCGTTGAGTCGTCGGCCTGCAAGTGCCGCCGGCCAGCGGCTGATTGTTTCGCAGCGGCAACGCGGTCTCATCGAGCGGGCAGGCTCGAACATTGACGCCGCCATCGAACTCGTGTCCCAACACTCCCCCAGCGGTGGACTGGATCGCCCAGCCGAGATCGCCGCGATGCTTCGGCAGGCACTGGATGGTCTTGGCGCCATCACCGGCCAGATCCCCCCAGACGATGTGCTTGATCGCGTCTTTGCGAGTTTCTGCATCGGCAAGTAGGGTGTCTTGCAGCAAGCGGGACATTTCCCCGGGAGGCGCGAGATGAAGTACAAGGTCAAGGGTCTGGCCGGTTCCACACCGACGGTGTCATTTCGATGCGAGCACTGTCATGGAGGATTGGTCGCGTCTCTGGAAGAAGCGGGACAAGCGACGGAGTGCCCGTCATGCGGGACCACCATTGCAGTGCCAGCAGGAGCGGAACTTGCCGAATGGAAGAGGCACCGCACTGATCAGGAACGTGCAGCCAAGAAGAAACAGGCTGAACGCATGGCGAGTCGGAAGGCCAAACAGGCAAAACATCAGGCCGCAGCGTCTGACGGCGGTGCTCAGCAGGATCCACGTCAGGAAGCCAAGAAGGCGACCACCACCGGATCCAACATCTCGTCTGTTGCAACACCCACGTCGTTTGCCGATCGTGTGTTGCTTGCAGCATTCGGCTTCTTCCGGGGTATCAGTGTGTTGCTGGTGTGCGTTGCAGCACTTGCGATTGCCGGTGGTGTTGTGTGGCTGGTGCTGAGCCTTCCGACACGCGATCTACCCCCAGAACCGGGGGAAGTTGCGGAGATTCCCAACGCATCTGGTTTCATTGCGTACTGCAAGCAACTTGAGATAGACGCGAAGAGGCAGGCAGAGAAGGGTGCCGGCGGATTCGGAGTACGCGGTCAGCCCCAGCAACCCCCATCATCGATACAGCAATTCCAATGGCCCTGCTCACAGGTGGCGGACGAGGTTCGGCAAGTCATCACCGCGATGGATTTGGATCCAGACGCGGGCCGTGAGTTTCTGTGTGAGTGGTATGGAGATCTTCCAGCAACTGATCGAAAGCAGTCATGGGAAGGCTTGGTGATCTTTGTAGCGGAATACCAGTCCCAACGCAAGAAACTCGGCGAGAAAACCAAGGAGTGGTGTGACAGTGGTGCTGCGGTGATGTGGTACATCGAGTGGGACGAACGCAATCGCCGGGGCGCTTCGAGTATCGAAATCGACCGGCATCTTCTGAACGAGGAGAGGGCTGCCCAGCGAAAGTGGAGCATTGATACCGCCGGCATGGTGATCGCATCCGCGATTGTGCTGCTCATGGCGTTTATTGCCTTGCCACTTCTTATTCAGATTGAGCGAAATACACGAGCGACTTTGGAGATATCACGGAAGCCACGATGAGCGGAGCATGCGTGCGGACGGTGATACGGGTTCGATACGTCGAGTGCGATCCTATGGGCGTGGCGCATCACAGTGCCTATCCGGTGTGGTTTGAAATGGGTCGGACGGAACTACTTCGCGGCGCCGGAATTGAATACACGACACTTGAGGAAGACGGCATCTTTCTTGCCGTTGTTACCCTGGAAGTGACCTACAAGAGTCCCGCGAGGTATGACGATCTGCTTGATCTCGAGACGTGCCTTGTGGACTGTGGCCACGTCAAGATCGAACATCACTACACCCTGCGACGCGGCAAGGATGTGCTGGCGACAGCGAGGACGGTGCTGGCCTGTGTTGGAACCGACGGACGCCCGATGAAGGTGCCGTCGAAGTTGGCTGCCGCTTCGCTTGAATGATCAGTCGTTGTTGGCCGCGGCGAGGGGAACACGCCCGACCTTGATATCAACCCGCGTGATCGTGGCGCTGCATGCGGCGCGAAGTTCACGCAGCAGCCCGGTCCGCAGCGCCCGATCGAGTTGAAAGACGATCGCTGATGAACTCGCGGTGACGCGGGCCGTTCCGCCCCGCATGCCTTCAACGCGACACCGATCCCGCAGCGGCGGCGGCACGCATGCATCCCACGCGTCCGCGAAGGCCCCCACTTGTTTCTGGCTTCGTGTGAGTTGCCGCTGAAGGTTCGGCAGCAACTGTGAGAAGCAGGTTGTTCGCGGCGGTTTGACCCGCCACCCCCGGAGCTGTTCAAGTTGCTGCGTCGCAGGTGCCATCATACTCATGCTATCGACCAGCACACCGGCTGTGCGCAAGCGGGAACACCATCGCCACCGAGGAAGAAGATCAGTCGATCAGCCAAGGCGGTATGCTCTCCAGCCCATGACCACGATCCGAATGGACGGCATTGTGAAACGCTACGGCACCGTGACCGCCGTGGATGGCATTGATCTCACCATCGAGTCGGGGGAACTGTTCTTTCTGCTCGGTCCCTCTGGATGCGGCAAGACCACCCTGCTGCGGATGGTTGCTGGCTTTCTGGAGCCCACCGAGGGGAGGCTCTTCTTCAACGATACCGACGTCACGTGGCTGGCTGCCAATAAGCGGCAAACCGGCATGGTCTTTCAGAGTTATGCCCTCTGGCCGCATATGAGCGTCCGGCAGAACGTCGCGTATGGGCTTGAGGTCCGCAAGGTGGCTTCTGGTGAGCGTGATCGCCGGGTACACGATGCGCTTGAGGCGGTGCAGATGGGTGCTCTGGGCGATCGGCGACCCAACGAACTCTCCGGCGGGCAGCAGCAGCGGGTGGCCCTCGCCCGCGCGCTCGTCGTGGAGCCCAGTGTTGTGTTGCTCGATGAGCCCTTGAGCAACCTCGATGCTCGGCTGCGGCAGTCGATGCGGAGCGAAATTCGGCGGATTTGCAAGGATCATGGGCTGACGGGTGTCTATGTGACTCACGATCAGGAGGAGGCGTTGTCCATGGCCGACCGAATCGCCCTGCTCCGGGATGGGCAGATTCAGCAGTGCGGCACGCCAGAGGGGATGTATGGCCGTCCGGAGTCCCGCTTTGTAGCGGAATTCCTCGGCGACACAAACCTCGTATCGGCAAGCATTTGTGGCCAGGACGAAGGTGGTGTGTCACTCGACACGTGGCTTGGCCCACTTCGGTCCACGTGCCCGCCAGACGATCTGCCCGAAGCCGGCAACGTGACCTGCTCGATTCGCCCAGAGGCTTTTCGGGCGGCATCGGGGGACCAAAGCCGCCTCGGGTCAGGCGGCCGTGTTGGGGGCCGGGTCATAGGGCGCATGTTCCTCGGCGAGCGATGTCGGCTCACGGTTCAGTGCGGCGATCAGGACGAGGCGGTGATTGATGTTCTTGAAATCGGGGACGCCGCGCGTCGATCGGCCATAGGCGACACGGTTTCGCTTGAAATCGCAGCAGATGACGTGGTAATCCTCGCAGATTGAAACAGATCGCGACAGAAGAGGACACAAAGCAAGAGCACCGAGTCTGTCGTTTGTGGCATGGGGCGGCAGTGGGCGTTCTCGGACGTGCTGCGTAGTTTCACGTGAAACATCATGATGGCTGGTCGGCGGTGGCGTTTCACGTGAAACCTGTGGTACAACACGCTGGGTCTGGTCGAGATGAAGAGAGCATGCCGATCGGATCAGGTATTCGAACACGACAATCGCATGGAGGTGATGCATGGCAGCAAAGAAGACTGCGTCGAAGAAGAAGGTGGGGGCCAAGAAGAAGCGTCGTCTTGGGATGGGGCTGAGCGGCCTGATCGACTCGCCCGTCGAGGTGAAGTCCCCCACCGTCCCCCCTGCGGCGGCGGCGAACGCGAATCACTCTCTGCCGGAGGATGGTGGGCTTGTGGGCGTTCCAGTTGATGAGATTCGGCCAAATTCCAGGCAGCCGCGGCACGCGGCAGCATCGGCGAATCTGGAGCCGTTGATCGCCTCGATTCGAGCAGCTGGCGTGATGCAGCCGGTTGTGGTGCGGCCCAAGGGGGGCGATGGGCTGCATGAGTTGGTCGCTGGCGAGCGGCGGTGGCTGGCGGCCAGGCAGGCCGGCTTGGCCGCAGTGCCCGCGGTTGTTCGCGACATCGATGACCGAACGGCTGCTGAATGGGCCATCATCGAGAATGTGCAGCGGGAGGATTTGAACGCTGTCGAGCGAGGTGATGCTTTTCGCTCGCTTCAAGATGACTTCGGGTTGACGCATGCCGAAATCGCCGAGCAGGTCGGCCTGACGCGGGCTGCGGTCACCAACCAGATTCGCTTGTGTGACCTCGACGAGGGAACGCGAACCCTGGTTCGCCAGGGTGCTCTTTCGGGTGGCCATGGTCGGAGTTTGCTGGGGATCGCGGATATCGATCACCGAGTTTCGATCGCCAGACAGGCGATCGAAGGGGAATGGAGCGTCCGAGAACTAGAGCGACGAGTGCGGGCACTCGGTGGGGTGGCGACCTTGTCCACCCCAAGCAAGCCCTCGACGGCAACCGGGCGTGCGCACTTGGACGATCTTGAGCGTCAACTGGGCGAGCATCTCGGTACCAAGGTCCACATCCAGACGGGCCGCAAGCGAGATCGCGGCCGTCTGGTCATCGAGTTCTACGACCTTGAGCAGTTCGACGGGCTCCTGTCTCGCGTCGGATTTCAGTCGAGATGAACCCCCGCAGTTGGCTCTGCGAGCAGGCGAAATCAGGTGGATCGCCGAACCAGTTTCTCGCCTTGTCCAATGGGTGGCCAATCGCCGTGTTCACACCCGGCAAGCCGGTGTCCTCGACCCCTCGGCAGATCGCTTTCTCGGCGACTCCCGTGGCACACAGTCGAAACTGGCGTACCCGTTGAGGCGTTATCGATTCGGATTGTGCGCCGAGGTGCTGGGTGTCGGGCGAACGTTCGTTTCAATTGCCTGTACGACCGATGGAAGGATGTGACTCAATGCATCGTCGTGTTGCCACTGACCTAGAAGACCGAGCGAGGACTCAAGACGCCGCGTATCCCCGACTGAATGGCGAATATCCCCCGCTCGCGGTTCCTCATGGAGGCATTCGGGCGTACAACCAATCACCTTGGAAAGCATGGCGATCAAATCAAGCACAGCAGTCCCTCTTCCGGTGGCGACATTGACCACTCGATTGCATGGGCTCTCAGCGGCCCGCATCATTGCTTCGACGGCGAGGTCTACCGGAACGAAGTCACGGGTCTGTCGACCATCGCCGTATATCCGGAGTGGCTTCCCTTCGAGCATGGCCGCCGTGAAGATGGGTACGGCGGCCGCGTAGGGCACGTCGGGTCGCTGCCCGGCACCGACTACGTTGAATAGCCGCAGGCAGGTCGCCTGAAGGCCGTGTCCGGCAATGCGTGTCTGGATGGCAGTTTCCGCTCGGGCTTTGCTCAGACCATATTCGGAGATCGGTTCTGGTGTGGCCAATTCGGTACATGGCAGCGTAGGGCTGGTTCCGTAGACGGCGCAACTACTGCTAAAAACAACGGTTGCACCAACGGCAACCCCGACATCAGCTGCGGTTGCCGCTGCCTCGACATTGATCCGTTCACATCGGCGAGGCGACCGTTCGCAGTCGGGAATGGACACGATGCTCGCGAGATGGAAGATTGCCTTGCAGCCCTCAGCGGCTCGCTGGAAGGTTCCAGTTGAACTGACGCACTCCTCGATGAATTCGACACCGCTGTCTGACCAGTTGGGGCATCCTGTCGAGAGGTCGTCGAGTACGCGGACATGGCTTCCGGCCGCCGAGAGGCGGTTGACCAGATGAGTTCCGATGAAACCGGCACCACCGGTGACCAGTACACTCCGTCCGGTCCAGTCATGATCGTATTCGTGCATGCTCACATCCTACCGACCGCCCGCCTCGGAGTATTCTGCGGCGCATGAGTCTGGTGCTGCACAACACGCTTCATGGCCGCAAGGAGCCGTTCGTTCCACTGGACTCCGAGGGGCGTCGCGTGACTTTCTACACCTGCGGCCCGACCGTCTACGACTTTGCGCACATCGGAAACTTTCGGTCCTTCCTCAACGCAGACGTGCTTCGCCGCACACTGGAACTGCTCGGCTATCAAGTCGATCATGTCATGAACATCACTGATGTGGGACACATGACCGAAGACGGTGTTGCGGACGGCGGGGGCGAGGACAAGATGCAGGTGGCGGCCAAACGACTCGCTGAGGCGAAGAAGGCGGGCACGCTTCCGGATGGTGTTGATATCGATCCAACGGATCCGCGAGCCATCGCCAACTACTACGCCGACGCCTTCATGGATGATGCCCGACTGCTTGGCATCAAGGTGGTACTCGACGCCGAGGACCATCCCCACCGCCTTCCACGACCAACCAACTACATCGATCACATGATTGCCATGGTGCAGTCGCTCATCGATCGTGGTCACGCCTATCAGGCATCTGATGGTGCCGTGTATTTCGATGTGTCATCCTGGCCGGATTACGGCGAACTCTCCGGCAACACCATCGCGTCGCTTCGAAGCGGGCAGGGCGGCCGCGTGGATATGGAAACGCAGACGGTGAAGAAGAACCCGGCCGATTTCATGCTCTGGAAACCCGACACCACACACCTGATGCGGTGGCCGAGTCCGTGGGGAGAGGGATATCCGGGCTGGCATCTCGAGTGTTCGGTCATGGCCCGTGCCATCCTCGGGGATGAGATCGATCTGCACAGTGGCGGCGAAGACAACATCTTTCCGCACCATGAATGTGAGATAGCACAGTCGAGAGGGACGACGGGCTGCGATGCATTGGCGAGGTACTGGTTTCATACCCGCCACCTCATGGTCAACGGCGGCAAGATGAGCAAGTCCAGTGGCACCTTCTTCACCATTCGCGATCTGCTTGACAAGGCGGCATCGCCCGCAGCCATTCGACTGGAACTCATCCGGACGCACTATCGCATCAACGCGAACTTTATGATGCAGGGACTTCGCGATGCGCAGAAGCAGATCGATCGATGGGTTCGCGTGGCGACATGGCTCGAAACGCACGAAGATATGCAGAGGACAACCGATGACCCGGGTCCGATGCAACGTGCACTGGTCGAGTTCATCGCTGCTGTGAGTGATGATCTCAACATGGCGGGCGCGATTGGCGCGATCAATGTGGGCATTGGCGAGATGTCTATTGAAGAACCACCGCTCCCCGGAACCGCATCATCGACATGGCATGACGAATTGGCGGCGTTTCGCGCAATGGACAGCGTGCTCGGTGTTCTTGAACTGGATACATCAGGTGGCGGCGACGAAACAGACAATTCCGAGATTGACGGGCTGATCGCAGCGAGGCGAGAAGCGAGAGACAACAAGGATTGGAGCCGCGCCGACGAGTTGCGGGATGAGTTGCTTGCCATGGGTGTCGCCATCAAGGACGGCGATGGCGGCACGACCTGGGAACGCATCGTTCAATGAGTGCGTTGCCTGTCATTGGCTTGGCGGGCGGGATCGGTGCTGGCAAGAGCACCGTGGCGGAGCGTATGAAGGAACTCGATTGCATGGTCATCGATGCTGATGTGATTGCCCACGATGTGCTCGATGAGCCAGAAGTTCGCCGTGATCTGGTCGAGTGGTTTGGCGAGCAGATTGTGGGGGCGGATGGAACGATCGATCGCTCGCGTATCGGGAGCATCGTGTTTTCCAATTCTGCGGATCTTGAGCGATTGGAAGCCTTGGTGCACCCACGCGTCGCCGCCGTCTGCGCAGCCCGGATGGCAGAACCGGATCCAGATGCAATCGCGATCGTGCTCGATGCGCCGCTGCTGTTTGAATCGGGCCTGGATGCCTATTGTGACCACATCGTCTTCATCGACACACCAGAGCATTTCCGCCTCGAGCGGCTTCGGCTCCGAAGCGGCTGGGATGCCGCTGAAACGGCCAGACGAGCATCCATGCAGATCGGACTTGACGAGAAGCGGATCAGATCCCATCATGTACTTGTCAACGCGGGGGATTCAGAGTCGCTCCACCAGCAAGTGGCCGAACTCCTGAAGCACCTTCACCCGCGACACGACTGACCCCGCAGAATCCTCCGTGACTTCGGTTCCGCCCGGCGCGGCCTCACATCGGATGGCTCTGTCCCCCTCAGGTTTGTTGATCCGTTCATCAGTGACAGTCGTCACACACGAGGTTTTGATCATGTCAAGCACATCTACACCGTCCCAAGCACCGGAACGCCCTCAGGCCGAGCAGCGGGGGAGCGAGTCCGGAGGTTCGGATCGACAGAGCAATCAGCAGGGCAACAAACACCGTTCGAGGAAACAACAGATGTCCAAGAAGCGTCGCCGTCGCAAGAAGTCATCCGGAAATGCGCCGGCCGTTCCCGTTGTCACGCTTGAGCCTGGTTCCGTTCCGACCGACGAGCAGCTTGCCGAAGAGACACGGGAACTCGAGTCGACGCTCGACAAGAAGACTCGCGCCAAGTACGAGAAGGCCAAGAACGAAGGCTTGGATTTCGCAGTCTTGCAGAAGACATCTGGTCCCAAACTCGTCACCATCGCCGAAGAGGATGGCATCGAGCACGCAGCGACGCTTCCCAAACAGCAACTCGTCTTTGAAATTCTCCGGGCCCGGGCTGCCAAGCAGGGTCTGATGATCGGCGAAGGAACACTGGAGATTTCGCCGGAGGGCTACGGCTTTCTTCGCAGCCCCGCATACTCCTATCTGCCCTCGCCCGATGACGTGTATGTCAGCCCGGCTCAGGTGCAGCGATTCGGCCTTCGGCGTGGCCAGATCGTGAGTGGGCTCATCCGACCCCCCAAAGAGACCGAGAAGTATTTCGCCATGCTCCGTGTTGAATCGGTCAATGGAACCGATCCAGCCGAGGCGGCCCACTTGCCGACCTTCGAGAACCTCACGCCACTGCACCCCGAAGAGCGGGTTACACTCGAAACCACGCCCGATGTCGTCGAAACCCGTGTCATCGATCTTGTGGCGCCTCTGGGTTTCGGTCAGCGTGCGTTGATTGTAGCGCCGCCCAGAACAGGCAAGACCGTCCTGCTCCAGAAGATCACCAAGGCCATCGCCACAAATCACCCGGAAGCACATGTCATCGTGCTGCTTGTTGATGAACGCCCTGAGGAAGTGACCGACTTCAAACGCAATACCGCAGACACGGTAGAGGTCGTGGCGAGCACATTCGATGAGCACGCAACCCGCCACATTCAAGTGGCCGAGATCGTCATGGAGAAGGCGCGTCGCATGGTGGAGGCTGGCGGCAAGGTCGTCGTGCTGCTCGACTCGATCACCAGACTTGCTCGGGGCTACAACAACGCAGCGAGTGGATCGGGGAAGATCGGCACGGGTGGCGTGGACAACGCCGCCCTCATCAAGCCCAAGAAGTTCTTCGGCTCGGCCCGCAACATCGAAGACGGCGGATCGCTGAGCATCATCGCCACCGCCCTCGTGGACACCGGCTCCAAGGCCGATGAGGTGATCTTCGAAGAGTTCAAGGGCACTGGCAACAGCGAACTGCACCTGACCCGCAAACTTGTCGAGAAGCGAATCTGGCCCGCCATCGATATTCCCGCCTCAGGTACCCGCCGCGAGGAATTGCTGCTCGATGAGCGTGAACTCGATCTGGTCAGCCGACTTCGCAAGGTCGTGTCGGATATGAGTGTGGTGGAGGCGATGGAACTGCTGCGAACACGCCTTGCCAAGACCAACTCCAATGCCGAGTTCCTGATGACCATGAATTTGAGTTGAGCATGTTCTTTGTACCCCCGGTTCGTGCATCCGCGAAGCCAAATCGGTCGTATTCTGATCAGTGACCGCTGTGCCCTTGAGGAGTTCCTCGTGCCGACCATGCGATATCGACAACACGGAATGACCCTGGTGGAAGTCATGGTCGTGGTCGCCATCATCGCCATGCTCGCGATGATCTTTACAATGGCGATGCAGAGCGGCCGCTCATCCGAAATCATGCTGAAGTCACGCAACCATCTGCGGCAAATAGCACAGTGGATGGATCAATATTCCAACAATCACCGCGATACGGTGGTGCCTTCCCGGTTCGATTATCTGGATGAAAATGGGGCGGATCCCCATCAGGTTGGCGGCGCACGCTTTTATCACGCAACAGCCACTGACGATG
>JASMMN010000074.1 GCA_030748155.1 Phycisphaerales bacterium | reverse complement strand
GTCATTCTGCATGCAGACTACTTGAAGAGGGGCTGCCGTGACAGCATCGCTGGCGTTTGGAGATTCGTAGCATGCTCCGATGCATCCTCACCGACTGCTCGTGTTGATCCTGACGATCCTTGCTGGGTGCGGGTCTGCGATCACAGACCCCGCCGCCTCGCTGTGTGACCCCGGCCGGAGCCGCTCCGTGCATCGGGACGCGCTGCGGATGCTGATGACGCAGCCGGGCTCGCCCGAGCCAGCGGCCATCGATGCGGTGCAGGGGATGGCCTACCGACCCGGCTACGACCAAGAGATGCGGCTCGAGGGGCTCGCGTGGCTTGCGCGAGTCGATCGCGACACCTTGCTCACGACACTCCGCCGCCGTTTGCCACGGGTCAGCGACCACGACTGGCTCAGGGCGTTGTGCGCATTCGTCGCCGAACACAATCTCACCGAACTCGACGAGGCACTCGTGAGCAGTTGGGGCAGACCGTGGTCCGGCAACCTTCCCGATGCCGAGCGGCCCGAGTACCTGGCGCTGCTGCACATGCACGGTCAGGGTGCGCCCGAGCGAATCGTCTGGGAGACCTTTCTCGGCGCGACCAAGGCCTCGCAGAATGGCCTTCGGTTCCGATGCTGGGACTTGCTGCACCGACTCGGCGGCCGCGACCGCCTGATCGAATTGGTGTCGGCCGAAACTGAGATTGATAGCGACGGGCATCCGCTTCTCAAATCGCTGCATGCTGCGGCTGTTTCCTTCGGAACCGTGCCGTGGAATCGCGAGGAGGTGCTGTGGATTCACAAGTTGACCGAGCCGTCGCGGGCCGATTTCTGGGAATCCGCCGAGGCGGCGACCGCGGCGATCTCTCCCGAACGTCGCGGGGCGCTTGAGATTCGAGATCTTCCGATCATTGCTGCAGCGGCGAGGCACCACCCAGAACTGCTTGCGGCGAGCCTAGGGCAGTTGTACACACAGATTCAGCGCCGCATCGCCAACCAGCGCCACTTCCGCGAGCAGGATCCCGGCTTTCTCCCCGGCAAGAAACTTGACCACCGGCTCTCGGCGCATCGAGACCAACTGACCTGGGGTGACCTGTTGGCGATCAGCATGGCACTTGAGGCGCTCAAGGTGCCACAGGTCCGGGCGCATGTGTTTCACTTCGCCGATCGCGATCTGATGGACGAAACCACCGAATACGGTGGCGTCATCGACCTCGACGAGGCTGGTCGCTTCAATGTGCGGGAGTTCCCACCACGCGTGCGGGTACACGACCTGCGGTTCGAGGCGTCTCAGCAGATGTTCGATGCGGGTTACACCGGACTCTTCCACTTCCATAACCATGTGCAGAAGCATCGCAACGGCGCACACGCCGGGCCGGGAGCTGGCGATATGGCCTATGCCGACAACACACGCGCCAATTGCCTGCTGTTCACCTTCGTGGATGAGAACACAATGAACGTGGACTACTACCGGCACGACAGAGTGCTCGTTGATCTCGGTGTGATTCTGCGTCCCATGACCGCGCAGGGTGGCGGGTGATGATGATCGATGTCCCCTTCGTCAAGGCGCACGGACTGGGCAACGACTATCTCATCGTGGAGTCCACCGTGGTATCGGGGGAAGTTGCGGATCTTGCGCGGGCCATGTGTGATCGAACAACCGGAATCGGCGGCGACGGACTGATCTTGTTGAGCAGCGGCGATACTGCGGAGACACGTTTTCGCATCTTCAATGCCGATGGTTCCGAAGCAGAACTGTGCGGAAATGGACTGCGATGCGCGGCGGTGTTTCTCACGGGCGGATCGGAGGGATCGACCACCATCGAATCTGCTGTGGGGTGCCACGGAGCCGACGTCACACGGGGGACGCGGGGAGAGTGGCAGGTGGCGATGGATCTGGTGGCACCGCAGGTCGAGCAGGATGTGAGCATGGTCGTGGATGATGCGAATTACACGCTCCGGGTGGTTCGCGTGGGCAATCCGCACGCCGTGCTTCTTGTCGATGCGCCGCCGGCCGAGAGGCTGCTGGGGCAACTGACTGCCGCATGTGAAGGACACGAGCGGTTCGTCGACGGGGTCAATGTGCACGTCGCATGGCCTCGGGGTAATGCTGGCCTGTCAATGGTGTCATGGGAGCGAGGCGTTGGACCGGTTCAAGCCTGCGCCACCGGCGCCGCTGCGGCCGTCGCTGCGATTGCCGCCGCTCACCGCTGTGATGTGGAGATGCCGGGCGGATCGCTTGCCATTGAAGCACCGACCAGCGAAGCCGCGATTCGCATGTACGGCCCCGCCGTCATCATCTGCGAGGGTGTCTATCGCTACATTGGCGAACAACCATGAGCCTGCTTGATCTTCCGCGCATCGAAGTTTCCGGGACACCATCTGAGCTTGGCGAGGTCATCGGCAGGTCATTGCAGATCGAGATTACCGCCATGATCGACCGCAGTGGGTCCATTGTTCCTGTTCGCGCAGCGAACACGCACGGCGACGAGGGCGTTGTGGCCACACCGAGTCCGAGTATTCCATCGTGAGCACATCGCCTCCGATTCCGCCGGAACTTGGTCAGCATGAGGTGGTGCGACGAGTCCGGCAGGCCATTCGATCAGCGGATGTGCCAGCGGATGCAAGCGTCGTGGCGGCGGTCAGTGGAGGCCGTGACTCGATGGCATTGATGCTGGCCCTTGCAGGATCGGTGGAGAGCATCGTGATCGCGCACATCCATCATCATCGGCGAAGTGAGTCTGATGCCGAACTGGAACTGGTGCGAGAGGCGGCGGCGCATTTCGGCTTGACTTTCGAGTGCAGACATCTTGATGGCGACCAATCAGCGACATCGGCCGATTTGAGAGAGGCCCGATACGCGGCACTCATCGACATTGCCAGATCACACGACGCCACGCTCGTCGCCACCGGTCATCAGGCGGAGGATCAACTGGAATCCGTGCTGCTGGCGATGATCCGTGGCGCTGGAGTACGCGGGCTGGTCGGTATGCGGATGCGGCGGTCGCTCTGCGACGGGATCGACCTGTTTCGACCGATGCTGGAGGTCAGCCGCGGTGCTGCGAAGGATCTCTGTGAGCACGGGGGCGTGCGGTGGTGTGATGATCCGACCAACGTTGATCCCGCAACACCTCGCGGGATGCTTCGCAGCGAGGTCATGCCTGCCCTCGAATCGCTTCGCAGTGGTGCCGCGCAGCGCATGAGCGAGGCGACACCACTGCGGCAGGCCGCCGCCGAGGCACTTGATGCTGCAGTCATCCGACCCGTAGACGGGCAGTGGTCCCGTGCTGCGCTCGCGGCGATCAGTGAAGGCCTCCGGCGCGCGAGCATTCATGCCGCCTCCATCGCATTGTGCGGTGGATCCGACAGCATGAGTTCCGAATGCATCCGGGATGCGTCGGAGACCATCATCGATGACCGTCAGCACCGCCGAACCTTTGAATTCGGCGGGGGGGTGGTATGCGTCGTGGAGGCATGCAGTGTTCGGCTCGCGCGGGCGGATGTCGAGGCCTGACCCATACGCGGCAAAGGTTGGCCTGAAGCCGAATGAGTGGAGGTCAGGCTCCGGTGCCTGATCCGGTACCGATATGGGTTCGTCCGCCCATATACAGCTGGAGTACTTCGGGGATTTCGATCGAACCGTCTTCCTGCTGATGCATCTCCAGCAGCGGAATGAGAATGCGTGGACTTGCGATGACGGTGTTGTTGAGGGACCAGCAGAAGTGCGTCTGTCGGTTGGCGTCGCGGTAACGGAGGTTCAACCGCCGGCACTGGTAGTCGTGCAGCCGTGAGGCGCTGTGGGTTTCGCCCCAATCTCCAGTAGGTCTCCCGTCTGCGTCCAATGTGCCGCGGCTGGGCATCCAGCACTCCACGTCGATCATGTCTGCGTTCTTCAAGCCGAGGTCCCCGGTGCAGCACTGCAGGAGTCGATAGGGGAGTCCGAGTCGTTGCAGAATGGTCTCCACTGTGTCGATCATGGCGGCGTGGTGGGCGCGTTCTTCGTCGATGTCTGCTCGGCAGATCACAACCTGCTCGACTTTGTCGAACTGGTGAATACGGTACAGGCCAGCGGTATCGCGGCCAGCTGCGCCAGCTTCGCGCCGGAAGCACGTCGAGAGCGTCGCGGCCTTGATGGGCAGATCGGCTTCATTCACGATTTCGTCGCTGTGCAGGCCCATGAGTCCGACCTCGCCCGTGCCGGTGAGGAAGAGGTCGTGGCCCGCGCCACGCGATGACTCTTCGATGTGGTATGCCTGCTCGCGGCCATCCGGGAAGAATCCGGTGCCGAGCATGCACTCCTCCCGCACAATGACGGGGACGGACATGGGCGTGAAGCCTCGCTCGTCGGTGATGACATCGAAGGCGTAGCGAAGGACTGCATTGTGCAGCCGCATGGCATCGCCGAGCAGACTGTAGTGCCGCGCGCCGGCGACCTTCACGGCCCGCTCAAAATCTGCGAGATTGTGCTGGTCGATCAATTCAAGATGCGATTTCGGCTGGAAGCCCCGCTGGGCCTCGTATGGCTGGCTTGGATCGAAACCGTCCGGTGCCCATCGTCGGAGTTCCACGTTGTCATCAGCAGATTCGCCGCGCGGCACATCCTCGTCCGCCGGGATCGGTACGCGTAGCAGCAAGTCTTCAAGCGGCCCATCGAGTTCGGCTACTTCCGCTTCCGCCGCCTGCACAGTCTGTTTGAGTGCCGCAGGTGCCGCTTCGAGTTCGGCGATTCTCGTCTCGAGTTCTGGCCGATCCGCCTCATCGACCTCATTGAGTTGTCCTTTGAGTTTGCCGATCTTGGGCCCGATCTCCTTGGAGATGCGTTTCTGTTCGGCGCGAGCGGATTCCTGCCGCGAGAGTGCTTCTCGGCGTTTGGCGTCCAACTCAAGCAACTGCGGGATATCTACGTTCGACCCTTTGGCGAGGGCGCCTTCGATGTAACGGTCGGGGTTCTCTCGGAGGTCCTTGAGGTCGATCATGCGGCCATGGTACTCATCGGAAAACAGGCGGCGCGGCCCACCGCATCCGCTCCAGAAGGATGCGCCAGAACGGCTCGTCCGGCCGGGTGACCAATGGGATCGTCCGGTGGTGTCTCCTGACGATGATGCGGTCGCCCTTGAGCAGCGGCGCGAGCTGCTGCCCATCGACAACTAGGGTCGTCCCCTCGTTGCCGCGAACCACTTCGAGTTCCACGCCCTGCTCGGCATCCATGACGATGGGACGGAAGGCCAGCGACTGGGGGGCCAGCGGCGAGACGACAAGTGCATCGACGCCGGGCCCGAGAATGGGACCACCCGCAGAGAGGTTGTGCGCGGTCGAGCCGGTGGGTGAGGCGACGATCAACCCATCACCTCGCATCTGCGGGCCCTGCACGCCGCCGATACGCAGGGCCAGTTCGATCATGCTGTATGGGGGCCCTGCGGTCAGGACGGCATCATTGACGGCGATGCTCTCCTGAGTTCCCGAAGAGGATTCGTGCAGCACTTCCATCAGCATGTGATGCCTGACCGGGGGGTTCGGACCGAAGACTTCAGATGCGAATCGGCGGAGCGCCTCCGGGTCGAAGGCCGCGAGGAATCCGAGCCGACCGCAGTTGATCCCGACGAGTGGAATGTTCAGACCCACGAGTCGACGCGACTGGCCGATCATGGCGCCATCACCACCGATGACCACGGCCAGATCAATCTCGGCCGGCAGGGGGGTTTCGTTATCCGTCGAGGCGTGCTGAACCGAAGCGGACCACGCGGTCAGGTCCGTTTCCAGATCATCCAGAACGGTGGCGACCTCTGCGCGGCTGCGATCGGCGAGGACCAGCACACGGGGTTTACCGAATTCGCTCATCCGACGATGCCCTTGGTCAAATGCATGAATGCCATCTCCAGATCGACGCGGCCCCGACGGAACTCTCTCAGGCGGAAGCCAGCGGTGACGAGCCTTGCCGGGATTTCGGACGGTTCCACCGGATGGTCTGCATCCATGATCAGGTGCAGGACGGGTTGCCCACCATTGCGGGTGAGTTTGACCTTGGAAATCCCCGGAACCGTGGCGAGCAGTTTGCCCGCCTCTTCTGGCCGCTGGTCAACGATGACCTCATATTCGAGGCCGGACTCCGCCAGTCGCAGTGCTTCTCCCATGCTGCCGGAGTATTGCAACTTCCCGTGCTCGATGATCCCCACGCTGTCGCAGAGTTCCGCGAGTTCACTGAGGATGTGAGACGAGATCAGGATCGTCTTGCCCAAGCGGCTGAGTTCCTTGAGCAGTTCGCGGATCTCGATGCGCGCCCGCGGATCGAGTCCTGCCGCCGGTTCGTCCATCAGCAGCACCTGTGGGTCGTGCAGCAGTACCCGCGCGATCGAGAGCCGTTGACTCATGCCGCGGCTGAGCCCGGCGACCTGCGACGAAGATTTGTGCGACAGATCCGTCAGGTCGAGCGAGTCACCGACTACCGTGCGGCGTTTTGAGCCATGTATCCCATAGCACGCGGCGAAGAACTCCAGATACTCCGACACAAGCATGTCGTCGTAGGTGCCGATGAAGTCGGGGACGTAGCCAATGATCGGCCGAATGAGCGAGTTCTGGTAGCCGACCGTCAGGCCGTCGATCCTTGCCTCGCCCCACGTTGGCTTGAGCAGGGTCGCGAGGATGCGAATGGTCGTCGTCTTGCCGGCACCATTGGGACCGATGAAGCCGTAGCACGAGCCAGCGTCGATGGACAGATTGAGGTTGTCCAGCGCGACGAGCTCGCCATATTTGCGGGTCAGGTTGATGGTTTCGATGATCGGCATGGTGAGGAGTCTGTTCTAACGGCTCTGGGAGGTTCCATCAACCGGTGGGGTATCGGGCATGGGGAGAAACCAGCGGACCATGATCTCGCCCTGAGGTGGATCCATGGCCTTTCCGTCGATCATCAGGGGAATCGGCAGATCGGTTTCGTCAATGAAGCCAGTCACGATGAGCATCGGTGTGCCGAGCCGCGCGCCAAGATCCAATTCCTGCCCAAAGAGGCGGGTCGCCATGACCCATGGTGGTGCCTTTCGTTTCTGGCCGACTTGCCACTGCGGCGGTGTGGCGAGCCGGTAGAGACCGAGCAGCTCAACCGCGCCCCGTCGCCACTGCGTGGTCATCGCCGGTGCGGTGAACGATCGCCCTTGGGTGGTCAAGGCAGTATCGAGTTGTGGAGGCATTGCAGTTTTTGCTGTCGGTCCGGGCAATTGTCCCAGTCCAATCTGTCCTTGGGACGGAACAGTTTCTGGAAGTTTCCACCACCAAGCCTGCACGGGCATGCGGCCCGCGTCGGCGGCTTGCATCCATGGTGTGGGCTGCGTCCGTGTTGGATCGCGGCGGGTTTCGATCCATATGATCGACACATCGCGTAGCGGCGCAGGCAAACTGCTCTGAATGACGCCCTGCAGCGGTGAATCCGAAACCATGTTCGATGCAGATCGCACCGGATCGACAACACGGAACACGCCGCCGAAGTCCTCGGGGTCCAGTGCTCCGAACCAGTCAAGGCTCAGGCCGACCGCGGTCGAACGCGCTTGGACGGGAAGTTGCTCCGGCGAATCGGCATCAACTTGCAATGTGCGTGTGTCGGCAAAGGAGATGCCCGATTTACGCTGTTCGATCCAGTGGGCGAGCCGCGGTTGTTCACCTGCCTGCCGTTCCACACTCAGCAGGTGCTCGCCGGTTCCGGGAATCCGCAGATCGATCCAGCTTCGAACATGGTGGCGAGGAATGCCCGCGACCTGCTCAAGCACCGTGAAGTGCCGCCCCTCCGCCGCCTGCAGACTCATCAGGCCGCCAGCCGCTGCCGCCAGTGCGGCACCGCCAGCGGCAAGCAGTGTGAAGATGGGCCATGCGAGTTGTCGCCTCTGCACCTTGCCGAGCACCCTCCAGAGCAGCGGACCACCTATGAGCCAGACCACCGCGAGCCAGATGAGTACGAACAGCAGACGACCGCCCGCCGCCACCGTCTGCCGGATGCCTCCGGCGACGACTTCGTCGGTGAATTCAACGAGTGCTGCCGTCGATCTGCCGGCGGTTCCCTGCTCCATGGCGACTCGATCCTGTGTGGGACTCGGCGCGTCACCGCGGCGCGCGAGCACGGGATTCCAGAACACGGACGGAGCCGGTAGCGGACCGGAGGCGGATTGATCGACTCGAAACCGCAGGAGCGAAGGAGACGCCACATCAAAGCCGATGACTGTCATTCTGCCGAAACCGACGGGTCTGGCCACACCAAAGGGGCGACCGTCCGGAAGTGCCAGCACCGTATGCCATGGGGTTGGTTCGCGGCCACCGGCTGTCGGGCCGAACGTGCGGATCGGCATCGTCATGTCTGGTGGCGACTGGAGATCATCCGGCGAGATACGCGGGGCGATGACCTCGGCGGAGACATGCTCCGTTGTCGGTGGCCACGGAAGCAGATCTCGCCAAGGCCCCTCACCCTGGCCCAGTCGCCATGGGTCGCCAACGGTGGGTAGTGAGATGATGAGATGACCGCCTGCTTCCATCCAATCGCGAAGTGTCGAAGCGCGGGCTGCGTCGAGTCCCTCGGTACCCCCGGTCCAGAGCAGGCTTGAGGCAGCGGTAAGACCGCCCGGTCGATCGGGCAGATCCTCGGTGGCGATGGTGCGCACCGTGGTGGCGATCTGGCTCCAGGCTGGAGACAGATTGGGAACGTCAGACTCGTACCCTTCCAGTCCGCATCGCTGCTCGCCGACGACGAGCATGAGTTCGGTTCCCTCGTCGAGTATGTTTCCGCCTTGCTTGGACGGTTGCAACCTGATGCTTGCGAGTGACGCCAAAGTATCTGGATGTCGCAGCCGCAGCGGCATTGGGCGGCTGTCGTGGCGAGGGGTGGGACCATGGATCCACGCGCGTGTCATGCCTCCGGCCAGTGGAATTCGCCGTTGGTACAACAGTCGATCTCCATCGGGTGTGGTGTGTTCCCACTCCAGAAGGTACGTGCCCGGTTCGAGATCGCCCGGGTCCACAAACACCTCAATACCGGCAGTCCGTCCGATCGGCATCACATCGCCCACACCGGCTTGCCGAATGCTGATCTCGGGTGGCGCGGCCATCGCCAAACTTCCGCTCATGGCCAGCGATGTGGCGAGCAGTCGCAGGAGGCAGTTCACCATCAGTCGTCGCTCACGGCGGCCAGCGCCATGACGACCGCGGCGTGTGAGCGGACGCCACCGCGGAAGCACGCGATATCGAATTTCTCATTGGGCGAATGTACGCGGTCATCATCGAGACCGAAGCCGATCAAGAGCGAGTCGGCCTTGAGGATCGTCTGGAACGATCCGACAACCGGAATGGATCCACCACATCCCATCAGCACGGCTGGGCGGCCCCAGATCTGCTTGAGCGCTCCTTGGGCTGCTTCGAGCCAAGGCGATTCGTCCGGCACTTGAATGGCGGGGTTCGCGCCGTGTGAGACGATGGTCCAGCGGCAGCCGGCAGGTGTGTTCTTTTCGAGATACCCGCGAATCATTGCTTCGATGGCTTCGGGGTTCTGTCCGGGTACGAGCCTGCAACTGAACTTGGCGGTTGCGTGCGAAGGAATGACGGTCTTGGCTCCATCGCCGGTGTATCCGCCGAAGATGCCGTTGACATCCAGCGTTGGTCGCGACCAGATCCGCTCAAGTATCGTGCAGCCAGTTTCGCCGGTTGATTCCGGCAAGCCGACTTCCTGCAGAAAGCCTGCCTCATCGAAGCCCAGTTCGGCCCACTGCGCGTGCTGCGTCTCGGACGGGTCGATGATGCCGTCGTAGAAACCGCTGATGGCGATCCGACCATCGGCATCATGTAATCCAGCCAGAACGCTGCACAGGGCGTTGATTGGGTTGACGACTGCGCCACCGCACATGCCCGAGTGCAGATCGTGGGAAGGCCCGTGCAGTGTCGCTTCGAGATAGACCATCCCACGGAGCATGGTCGTGATGGCGGGCGTCTGGGGGTTCCACATGCCGGTGTCAGATACGACACACACGTCGGGTCGTAGTTCGTCGGCATTGGCTTCGAGGAACGCATCAAGGCTCGGGCTTCCACTTTCTTCTTCGCCCTCGAGCAGCACCGTTGCGCGAACGGGGATGCCACCACCCACTTCATGCCAGGCGCGGAGTGCCTCGACGAACATCATGAGTTGCCCCTTGTCGTCGCAGGCACCGCGGGCGACGATCGTGGGTCCGTTCTTGCCCTCTACGATGGTCGGCTCGAACGGGCCGCTCTCCCAGAGTTCCAGCGGGTCCGGCGGCTGCACGTCGTAGTGGCCGTAGTACAGGATGTG
>JASMMN010000073.1 GCA_030748155.1 Phycisphaerales bacterium | reverse complement strand
TACTTCGGGCCGAAGGCTCCGACCAGTGGCTCACTGAGCAGCGAACCGAGCAGATCCGCAGCATCGTGCAGGATGTACTGGCAGATGCAGACACCCGCGCCAGTTTGCAAGGCGACGGTGCTACGAGTGGCTACAACGGCGGCTTCTTCATGCAGTCCGGCGACGGCAATTGGAAACTCAAGATCAACGGTCAGATTCAGAGCCGGTTCATGTACAACCACGCGAGCGAGCAGGCTCATGACTACGGCTTCGAAGTTCGCAGGCTCAAGTTGAGGTTTTCGGGCCACATCGTGGATCCGAGTTGGGACTACAGAATCACAATCATCAACCAGCGAGACTCGCAGGGCAATAATGGCAACTCGAACACCATGTACGTCGAAGACGCCTGGCTCTCCAAGACGTTCGACGACGGCTTGTACTTCAAGGTCGGTCAGTTCAAGGCACCATTCCTTCGCGAGGAGCTGGTGTCGAGCAGCGCGCAACTCGCCGTCGAGCGATCGATGATCAGCAACCAATTCACCTATGGATGGACACAGGGCGTCGAGCTCGGATCCAAGGGCGATGACCTGTGGTGGCGGGCGATGTGCCTCGATGGTCCGAACTCGGCGAACACGCAGTCGCAGGGTCTTACCAACGATGCTGCATCGATCACGGCCCGCGTTGACTGGCGACTCGCAGGTGACTGGAAAGAGTGGAAGACCTTCACCGGCTACGGCCCCAAGAGTGACTCCTACGCCTTCGTCGGCGCGGCCTTCCAGTGGTTCAATCGCAGCAATCGGGCCGCGAATCCACTCGAGTATGGCGGGTACGAGGGCAACCAAAGTATCGGTCTCACGGTCGATGGTTCGGTCGGCGGGGAAGGTTGGACCGCCTACGGCGCCTTCGTCTGGGCCGACAACGCAGGGTCGGCGGGTGTGGCTGGACCCGACAGCAACCACGCTTGGGGGGCCGTTGTCCAAGGCGGCTACATGGTGGCCGAGGACTTCCAGATCTTCGCCCGCTACGAACTCGGTGACATCGACGGCTACAACCAAGGCAATGCGACCTATGCAAACACGCCGAATCCGTGGGCTCCCCTGAGCAACAACGGCCGGCGCACCGGCCACGACAGCACTGTGACGGTCGGCTTCAACAACTGGCTTGCGGGCAAGAATGTGAAGTGGACGACGGATCTCGGCTATGCGTTCTCGACGCTCAACAACGGCGGAAACGAAGCTCCATCGGCCGACTACACCTCAAGCGGCAGCGGCTGGCGAGCCGACACCGCCGCCGAAAGCGGCCAGTGGCTTCTTCGCAGCCAACTCCAACTACTCTTCTGACGCTCCGCTCAGCTGTGCTTCGCTGCGACCGCCGGTCACCTCATGTCTTACCGCCGCAACAACGTACAAGTATCCACTTCTCTACGTTGTGCTGTGGCAAGCAGATAAAGTGACCGGTGGGTGGGCGGTGGCTGCGGCTTTGAGGGATGTTGCCAGTTCGCCCGCTCGCAGGAGTTCGGCGACCGACCAGGCTTGGGCGGGGCAGCCGTGAGGGTAGTGCGGGGCGTCGCCGTCATAGAGTTCGGCGACCTGGCCGATGCAGCCGTGTTCAAGCGAGCCAAGGAGGGCCTCGGTGGCGGATTGGATTACGACCGACGCCGCATCGGGCGGGCTTGTCGCGGCGATGGCCTCGCACCACGGGCCGATGAGCCAGGGCCAAACGGTTCCGTTGTGGTACGCCCTGTCGCGGCTCACCATGTCGCCCTCGAAGCGGCCGTGGTAGTTCGGGTCCGTTGGAGAGAGCGTACGGAGTCCATATGGGGTAAGCAGGTGTTCACGGACGACCTTGATGATCGACTGCTGCGCCGCACGGCTCAGTGGGGAATGGGGAAGCGACACGGCGAAGATCTGATTGGGGCGAATCGATGCGTCGCAGATCCACTGCCCGCCGTCTCGCATCAGGACGTCGTAGCAGCAGCCGAGTTCTTCGTTCCAGAAGTTGCCGAATGAGGCAGCGGTTCGGTCGGCTTCGGCAAGCAGCCAGTCCTGATCACCTCCGCCAAGGTGCGCCCCGACCAGATTGCTTCAGGTCGATGTCATCTGCTGGCTCGTGCTGCAGGGCATGGAAGTTCCGAAGCAGCACCAAAGGTTGTACGCGGAGGATCGCTGAGTCCGGGAGTCCTTCAACGCACCATCGCAGAGTGCAGGCGTTGAAGCCGTGTCTGAGTGTGAGTGTCTTGGAAACTGTGATGCCACTCGGAAGATCCCATCGCCAGACCGCCGAATCGAGATCGCAGGAGAAGGACAGCAGCCGCGTCCATCCGTCGGGGTGCGGTGATTCGTCGTTGTTGAAGAGGAAGGTCGAAAGCGATTGCTCACCACCGCCCGGAAGCGAGATGGTGTCAATGGTGCCGTGGAGTGCGACGATGCGGTCGATGGGCGGCGATACGGCGCCGACGAGAAGTCCGTGATAGCGCCGGGTCGGCGCGCCACAGGCCGTTCCCATCGCGAACCCACCAAGGCCGTTGGTCAGCAGCCACTCGCGGTCGAGTTCCGGTTTGGCATCATGAGACAGCATGGGTCACTCCTCCCGCAACCCGCGCATGGCGGCGGTCAACTGCTGCGTGGTGTCGTCGCCCTTGGACGGCTCGGTACCCATCACCGATGGGAGGATGGCATTGGCGAGATGCTTGCCGAGTTCGACGCCCCACTGGTCGAAGGAATCGATGCCCCATACCGCGCCTTGGACAAACACTCGGTGTTCAAAGAGCGCGATGAGCCTGCCGAGCGTGAATGGATCGAGCTGCTTGTACAGCAGGGTGGTGGAGGGTCGGTTCCCCGGCATGACCTTGTGCGGGGCGAGCGCCGACACATCGGCTTCACTCATCCCACCGGCCCGCAGCGATTCTTCAATCTGCCCGAGATGCCGACCTCTCGCGAGCGCCTCGGCCTGGGCGAAGCAGTTCGCCACGAGAATGTCGTACCGATCGTCGCCTGCCGGATCGCACGGCTCGGCGGCCACGAGGAAGTCGCAGGGGACCATCGTCGTGCCTTGATGCAGCATCTGATGGAAGGAGTGTTGTCCATTGGTACCCGGTTCGCCCCAGACGACGAATGCGGTGCCGCGCGTTGTTGGAGATCCATCAAGCCGCGTGTGCTTTCCGTTGCTCTCCATTTCGAGTTGTTGCAGATAGGCCGGAAGCCGATGGAGGTGTTGGTCATACGGCAAGACTGCGCGGCTTTGGCAGTGCCAGCAGTCG
>JASMMN010000072.1 GCA_030748155.1 Phycisphaerales bacterium | reverse complement strand
GGCCGAGTTCGACCTCCGCCAAACGCAGATTATTCACGATCTGCTCGGCCGTATGCCGTTTCCTTCTTGCCATTGATTCGCCTCCTGATCTACGACGGATTCTATCGATCCGACTGGTACTGATTCAGGGGGTAAGGTCATTCGGATCAGGCAGCGAGGACACCTGCGGCACCCGAGCCAGCGCCGCTCGCCAGTGTTGGAAGGCGGCTTCGAGTCGAGGCGAGTTCCACGCGGCGTAGATCAGGCAATCCCGCAGTGAAGCCTGCGCCTGGAGATCCGGAAGCGCAGGCGGGGCTGGCTGTTCAACCTCGCGTCGGGGGGCGGGCAAATCTATGCCAAGGAAACTGGATGTCTGCTGCGGCGAATTCGGGAAGGATGGCCCATCAAGGGGATGGCTGCATCCGGCCGCTGTACTCGTCAGCAGCACGCCACCACAGAGGCGGCGAGTCGTGGTATTCATGGGGAGGTCCTCGTGACTCAGGAAGAGGGCTCACAACTCAGTGAGCGCGCAGAAATCCTTTGTGAGTCACGAGTCAGGTATGCCAGCAGCCCAGAAGGGCCTGCCTTCGAGTATTGCTGGGAACGATCGGGCGGTGCGCCCGTGGCAGGACAGTGTCGTCGGTGCGCGTCAATGCTGGCAGCGAGACGATGCATGCAGGCAGGGTGGGCGCGATGTCCGATCCGCGTGATTGCATCGGCATATCGGCCGGGGCGGGTGTTTCGTCTTGCGAACTGCACTGACAGGCCCCGTCTCCTCCGCAGCAGCACGCGTCGCCGCAGCAGACCAGCGTGTCCGTGGCCGGGGCGCACCCGCCAAAGGCAGCCGGGATGGGCTGGGAGATGAGCAGCAGGATGGTGAGGAGTCGTGCAATCACAAGCAGGAACTATATCGTCCCGCGAGGGGCAGGGCTACGGAAAATGCGAGGCGGATGCGTCAAGAAGGTATTCGATGGACGCACTGCTGGTTCTTATCGGTCAGGATGCGAGTTCGCCGCGGTACTGCACCTGCAATGCGTTGTTGAACCAGTTGAGCATGTTGATGTAGCCAATGAGGAAAGTCAGTTCGACGATCTGCGAGTCGGTGAAGTGCTCGCGGAGCGAGTCGAACTGCGCATCGGTGATTCGATTGGAGTTCTCGCGGATGGCATTGGCGTACCGCAGCGCTGCCTGTTGGGCCGCAGGGAGGTGTTCTGCGTGCTGCAAGAGTTCCACAGGTTCCTCGCCCATGCCGAGCGCCCGGGCCATATCGACATGGCTCTGCGTGCAGAACTGGCAACTGTTGGCGAGTGAGGACTGCAGGATGATCAGTTCCTTCAGCTCGCGTGGAAGGTTGCCGCCCGGGTAGATGCCGTTGCCGAGTACCTCCATTGCTTCGAGGATGGGCGGATAGGCGGCCATGGCGCGGACCATGTCGTGGGGCGTGCCGCCGGAGGCAAGTTGCTCGACGGTTTCGGCGAAGGACTTGTTGGTGCCGAGCAGGCTCAAGGCATGGCGGAGTTGATCGTCGGTCGTGCTGATTCGCATGGGTGTGATAGTAATGAGGAAAGGGGCCAGATACCGAATCGGTACCTGACCCCTTGTGATGGGCAGTGGGGAGTGTGGGCGGGGGCTTGGATCAGCCCCGCAGCACCGCCGGGGCCGCAGGGGTGGAGCGGACGGCATCGACATCGGTGGTGTGGCCGAAGTGGCGTGTTCCACCCAGAGGGCAACTCAAACATCACCGAGTAAAGGGCGGTCTCCCCGGCCCTCAGTTCACTCAATCCAGAAATTACCTCGCGGTCATCAACGCCATGCACTCGCTGAGCATTTCCGCGGCATCGGCTTCGATGTCTGTACCCGACCGCGCACGGGCATATGAATTGAGTACCTCGCGGACGTCATCGTGCTGCTGTGGCGAACTGGTGGTCCACGCAAGACAGAACCTCGCCAGATCCTCCCCTGTGATGCCGACGTGGCCGAGAATGCTGTCCTGCGCCGTCGAGTTCGGCGTGGCCCAGGTCGCCGACCAACACAGCGGCGGGGCCGTGATGCCGACGGCGAGCGGGGCGGTCTCAAGTTCCCATTCGACCGCGCCGAGATTCGCATTCCACTGGCCGTTGGTCGTGGCAGGTGGCGAGTCGGCGTTCAGCCGCACCGTGACCGAGCGGCTGGTCAGGAAGGCTGTGGTGGAAGCCCATGCGACGGCAAGACGCGTATGTTCACCGACTGCTTTGGTGAAGGCCGCGATGAGTCGGTCGTTGAAGTCATCAGGGAAGGCATGGCCCAATTCCGCCAAGAGGGCGTGGATCTGCTCTTGCCAATCTCGGTTCATGTTCATGCCGAGTCCTCGAGCAAAGATCAGGGGAATGAACTCGTCGAGGTCGTTCAGGTCTCGTTCGCTGAGGGCCGCCGCCTCGGAGGCGGTGATCCATTCGCGCTGCCACAGGAATGCGACGGCGGCGGCATGGACTATCGATTCAAGGTGCTGCTCGCGGCGATCATGGGGGTCGAAGGGATGGTTTCCTCGCGTGAAAACGAGCGCCCACGCCATGACCGCCAAGTCCTTGGCGTCGGGTGTGATCCGCTGCCGAATGAGCGTGAGCATTCTCGGCAGTTGCCTATGCCCTTGGAATGCTTCCTTCAACTGTCGGCGGACCAGGACTGCTACTGCGTCGATTCCGTCATGAAGTGCGCCGAGATCGTCTGCGATGTGCGTATCGCCGCCGAGACACTCCAGAAAGCAATCTGCTGTGCCGATCGGCGTGTCGATTGTCTGCCACGTACCTCGCCCGCCGAATCCGTTGGGCCAGGAATCGCCAAGCCCGGTGGAGTGGAAGGTTAAGACGTTCTCGCCACCGCGACGCTCTGGTTCTCTGGTTCGGTGTTCAGGCGACCCGAATGCGTCGGTCAGTTCGGAGATCTCATGCGGTTCGATTTCGCTGGACACGGTGGTCTCGCGCCGGAGGGTATTGCCATCCGGGGTCATTGTGACCGAGTAGTCCAGGTGGCATCCGGCCAGCATCAGGGGGATGGCTGCTGTCAAGACGGTGTTCAGTCGCATGGGGTAATCCTCCGAGCCGCGGCCCTAGACTACCGGCCATGAGCGGAGATGTCAGGATGTGCAGCCAAGCGATCGAACGGTGGTTTGCTGCCGAGGCGAGGAACCTGCCATGGCGTTCGAATCGCACGCCATGGAGATCGCTGGTCAGTGAGTTCATGTTGCAGCAGACGCAGGTCGCTCGGGTGTTGGAGCGGTTTGAGCCGTTCCTGGAGCGGTTCCCTGCGGCGAAGGACCTCGCTGTAGCGGACGTGCAGGAGGTTCTTTCCATGTGGCAGGGGCTGGGCTACTACCGCCGGGCCCGCAACCTCCGCTGCGCGGCCCAGGCGATTGTGACGGAGTTCGGCGGCGAGGTTCCGCTGGATGTCGATGCCTTGCTGACACTTCCGGGGGTGGGCAGGTACACCGCCGGAAGCATTGCGTCAATCGTGGGCCGCAGACGCGTGGCAATTGTCGATGGCAATGTCACGAGACTTCTTGCCAGGGTGTACTGCGATGGTGGAATTCCAGAGGATCGTAGTTACGTCAACCGCATGTGGTCGCGATCACAAGCCTTGGTTGAGGAGAGTGAATTCCCGGCTCGATTGAATGAAGGCATGATGGAACTCGGCGCGGTGATTTGTACGCCTACCTCGCCTTCGTGTGATGTGTGTCCACTGAATGATCGGTGTCAGTCGCTTTCCGCGGGGTGTGTTGCCGAGATTCCGCCTGCCAAGCGACGCGCTAATCGCGCGGTACTGCATCATCATTCGGTCGTCATTCGTCGCCGTGGCAAACTGCTGCTGGAGCGTCGCCCCGAGTCGGGACTGTGGGCAGGGCTTTGGCAGGCTCCGGCAATTGAAGGCGATGGTGAACTCTCAGGAGGTGAACTCGCCGATCAGTTGGGCTTCCCGGTGGAGCGTCTTGCTCGGCTCGGCTCGATCACGCGGCAGTTGACTCACCGAACAGTCCATATCCATGTTCACGTCGCGGATTTGGCCAGCGGCGTCCGGATGCCCGAGGTGGACGGTCGCAAATGGGTCCGAGATGCCGATCTCTCCGGGTTACCGTTGAGCAGTGCCGCACTGGCGGTGTTGGCAGTGCCAGGTGCTGCAGCATGCTGAATCGCAGGGCTTGGGGGGGATGAGACTGGTTTTTGGAGTTGGAATGGTGTCCAGAATCGTCCAAACTCGTCAGGATTGGATTGAGGAAAGGGCGAGGTAATCGATCGTTGAGGCCTTGTTTCACTGCCCAAATCTGCCATGATGAGGTATCGCGGCACCTTGTGGAAAGGGGAGCCGCCCAAAGGAGTTGAGAAGTGTCCACATTTCGTTATCGAGCAATACCGCTGGCAGTTGGCGGTCTGGTTGTCGCGGTCCTGACTGGATCTGCAGGTGCGGCCTCCCAAACGCAGTCCCAAATCGAAGCGTCCAAAGCATTTCGTAATGCCCATCCGCAGGTTCGGATGATGCATCTCGGGCAACGGATTCACAAGATCGGCGACAAGGCGATCGCGACTGGGCGTTCGGCCAAGGCGTCTGCCGAGGCAGCCAAGGCCGCGGTATCGCCGATGCTTGGCGTCGACCCGGATGCGTTCATTGAAGTTGGCCCGTTCCCCAACGGCCAGCATGAACTCGGGCTGATGTACCAGCCGGATACTGACGATTACAAGTTCACCGCCTACTACTGGACGCAGACCGCTGGTGGTCTTCCTGTGTGGCGCAGTCGGCTCATGGCCCTTGTTCGCAATGACAGTGGCTTCCCGACGGTTCAGGTGACCAGCGATGTACGGGACATCAGCGGATTCGTCTCGCCACAGCGTGCCGTAGCCGATCCGTCGCTGGCCTTGGCAGCGGCTGCAAACCTCATGGGTCGTGATGTCCAGATTGGACCGGCTGAGGTCGTCGTGTTCGCCGGTGTCGAAGACATGGTCTCCGCCCCCCGAGCCGCGATGGTCTTCGAGGCAACGCTCGGTGACACATGGGACCACATTACCTATCAGAAGCGGCTGCTCGTGGTGGATCTTGCGAATGGGCAGATCCTGCACGAAGAAAACCGCATCCTTCATGGTGTCTCAGGCACCGTGCAGGGTATGAATACGCAGGGATCGGGGGCCGACGAGTGCGAGGCCGAGGTGCCGATTCCGCTGCCCTATGCCGAACTCACGGCCGGCGGACAGACTGAGTACAGCGATGCAAAGGGGTACTTCGAGTTCGGTACAAGCGGCAATGTCACGATCCAGTCCGGGCTCAGCGGCATGTATTTCGATGTCTATGAGAGCAGCGGCAACGACTCGACGAGTCAGTCCGCAAATGATGGCGACTATGTCACGGTCACGCATCATCAGGCGAACAACAACGAGCAGTACCGAGCCCAGATCAATGCGTATGTAGAGGCCAATGAAGTTCGGGACTTCGTGCTGAACTATTCTCCCCAATTCCCTGTGATTGATACACAGACCAACTTCCCGTGCAACACGGGTGTCAGTGGTACCTGCAACGCCTTCTACGACTACAGTTCAATCAACTTCTACAACGCCGGCGGTGGATGCAACAACACAGCCTTCTCCGTCGTCGTGCATCATGAGTACGGACACCATCTCGTCAGCAGCGCAGGCTCCGGCCAAGGCGCTTATGGCGAGGGCATGGGCGATGTGATGGCCGTTCTCATCACAGGCGATAACCAGCTTGCCCGCGGCTTCTATCAAGGCGACTGCACCAACGGCATCCGCAACGCGGACAATTCCCTCCAGTATCCCTGCAGTGGTGAGATTCACTATTGTGGTCAGTTGATTTCTGGCTGCGTATGGGATTCAATGGATCTGGTTGAAGCGGCCTTTCCCGGCGAGGGACTCGACATCGTTTCCTCGCTTGCGATCAACTCGATGCCCATGCATACCGGCAGCAACATCGATCCAACGATCACCTTCGACTGGCTGACGCTGGACGACGATGATGGCGATCTCGACAACGGTACGCCACACTCCGAGCCGATTCTGGCTGCCTTTGCGATGCACAACATGGATGATCTGCCGGAGCCTCTGGACAACGATGACTGTGAAACGGCTCGGGAAATCACATGGGGCAGTTGGGACGTCAATACGATCGGCGCATTGGCCTCTGGTGTACCCGTGGATGAGAGCCAGTGCTCCGGTACCTACATGACCGACTGTGATCCTGATGTCTGGTATCACCTCGTTGCGTGCGGAACCGGCACGATGAGCGTGAGCACGTGCGACACCGTGAGTTTCGATACTGATCTTGCTGTCTACACCGGTGACTGCGGCAGTTTGAGCCAAGTCGCTTGTAATGGTGACGCCAGCGGGTGTGGCGGCTATACCTCTTATCTTGAAGTGAGCGTCAACGAGGGCCAGTCCTACTTCGTCCGCGTTGGTGGATGGGAAGGCGCGACCGGTACCGGACTGCTCATCGTTGATGGTCCGGGCGACCCGTGCGAATCCGAGCCGGTGCTGACGATCAGTTATCCCGAGGGGCGTCCCGACTACATCGACCCCAATGGCGGAACTTCTGTCGTGGTCCAGATCGAGAACGGAACCGGGAGTCCGGAGCCGGGCAGCGAAAACCTCGTGTACCGTGTTGATGGTGGAACCTGGACGCCGGTTTCGCTCGATGGCGATGGCAGCGGCGGTTACGTCGGGGTCTTCCCCGCTGTGCCGTGTGCTTCCAGCGTCGACTGGTTCATCGAAGTCATGGTGGAAGAGGTTGGAGAAATCACCAGCCCGTCCAATGCACCAACCGATCATTGGAATGCGATTGCCTACACCGATGTCATCGTCGCATTCGAGGACGACTTCCAGACCGATCAGGGCTGGGACGTCTACGCAGGGGCTGGAACCGGCAACTGGGACCGAGCGGTTCCGGCCAACGGTGGTGCTCGGTGTGACAACCCGACCGATTACGATGGTTCGGGCATGTGCTACGTTACTGGTAACGCCACCGACGAAGATGTCGATGACGGAACCACCATTCTGACCAGTCCGATTATGGATGCCAGCGAAAGCGGTACGCTCTCGTATGCCCGTTGGTACAACAATGGTGGCACTTGCAACGGCGCTGATCCACAGAACGACATCTTCGAGGTGGAGTTCTCGGTGGATGGTGGCGAGTCATGGGCCAATCTTGAAACCGTCGGCCCATCGGGAGGCGAAGTCAGTGGCGGCTGGTACGAGGTCGCCTTCAACCTTGACGATGTCTCCGGCTTCACGCCGACGGCGGAGTTCCGCCTGCAGTTCGTGTGCGGTGATCTGGGCGCTGGTTCGGTCATCGAGGCGGCGGTCGATGCCGTTTCGGTCGAGAAGCCAGATTGTGGTGATCCGTGCCCCGGCGATCTCGACGGCAGTGGCGAGGTCGGCGCGGACGACCTGCTGCAGCTCATCGGCGCGTGGGGTACGCCAGGGGGGGATACCAACGGCGATGGAACCACCGACGCCGACGATCTCCTGCTGCTGATCTCCAACTGGGGACCGTGCGTCTGAGTTCGCTCCTGTTCTGATTTGATTCTTTCACAGGACCCTCGCTTCGGCGAGGGTCCTGTTCTCTGAAGGCCCAGTCGCCTCGGGTGAAGAGCAGATGTCGGTCCTTCCTAGACGCGCCTTCTCGCTGCCGCAGCAAGAGCGATAGCAAGCGCATCGGCGGTGTCGGGCTGGGTTGGCGTTTCTGGAAGACCGAGCAGCGTGGCGATGGCGTGCTGGACCTGCTCCTTGCTCGCGCGGCCGTTGCCGGTGACGGCCCTCTTGATCTCGGCTGGTGAGAGGTCGTCGATTTCGATGTGCTGCTGCTCAGCGGCAAGCAGTATGACACCGCGGGCATGTCCCATCTGCATGGCCGTCTGGGTTCGATCGCGGTGGACGAAGACCTGTTCAATGACGACCAGATCCGGCTTCGTGTCCTGCATGAGCGTGGTGAGTTCGCCGTGCAGACAGGCCAATCGCTCAGGCAGTGGCTTCTTCTGCGGGATGCGAATCACGCCCGCCTCAACCACCGTGCTGGACCGCCCGCCGACATCGGAATCGATGCACCCGTAGCCGGTATACCGAAGTCCGGGATCGATGCCGAGCAGACGCATCTTCAGGAGACCGTAGTGAGCGGTTCTGGGGCGGTGTCGGATTCGATCTCACCGTCTCGAAGGCGCACGATTCGCTGACATCGCCGGGCCATTTCATCGTCGTGGGTCACCATCATGATTGTTCGACCTTCGCGGTGGAGTTCGTCCAGCAGCGACATGATGGTTCCTCCGGTCTCGGTATCAAGGTTGCCGGTTGGTTCGTCGGCAAGCAACAGCGAGGGATCGCCAACGAGAGCCCTGGCAATTGCAACCCGCTGTTGCTGGCCTCCGGAGAGTTGATTGGGTCGGTGTCCCAGTCTGTCAGACAACTCCACGCGCTCAAGCACGGCCCGGGCTGTTGCATGTCGTTCGACGCGGGAAACGCCCCGGTAGAAGAGCGGTACTTCGACGTTTTCGATGACAGTGAGTTCAGGGATGAGGTTGAACGACTGAAAGATGAAGCCGATTCTCCGTCCTCGGATCGCGCTGAGGGCTGTGTCGTCCAATGCTGCCACGTCCTCGGATTCGAGCAGGTACGTGCCCTCGGTCGGCCGGTCGAGGCAACCGATGATGTTCATCAGGGTGCTCTTGCCCGATCCGCTCTGTCCCATGATGCTCACATACTGGCCCCGCGGGATGGTGAGATCGAGCCCGCGAAGGGCTGCGACAAGTACGCTTCCGTCCGGCCGGCAGTAGGTGCGGTGCAGGTTGCGGATTTCGATGAGCGGGCGGTATGCCGCGGCGGGTTCCATGGCGAGGATGATAGGGCAGGCGGGGTACACTGCCCGCGATGGCCGAATCGACCCAGCACGCATTCATGGAGCAGGCGGCGATGTTCGACCTCGTGCCGGTAAGCCGTCGGGTGCTCGGTGATCATCTCACGCCCGTGCTGGCCTACCGTCGCCTTGTATCCGGTGACCAGCGGACAGACACGAGTTTCCTGCTCGAGTCGGTCGAGGTCGGTGGCACGGTCGGGCGGCACAGCATTGTGGCTGCGAGGCCTGTTCTTGAGGTGACGGCGCGGCGGCAGGAAGTGACGCTGCTTGACCACCGAGACGGTTCGACGACAGTCGAGCACCACACGGACCCGCTCGGGACGATTGCATCGTTGACATCAGAACTTCGCATTGCGCCAGGTCCCGACTCGGTCTTTCGGGGTGGGTGGGGGGGCTGGCTTGCGTATGACTCGGTGCGGTGGCTTGAGTCGGAGGCGGTGTCCGAGGATGCCGCGCCGGAGGATGACCGGGGCCTTCCCGACATGCATTTCGGGCTGTACGACACGGTCGTCGTTTTTGACCATGTAGACAAGACGCTCTCTGTAACCACTTGGGCCGATCTGCGGATTTGCGAAGGTGCCGAGGCGTGGGATCGAGCGCACCAGCGTCTCGATGCGGTGCTCGCCATGCTCGCCGAGGACTCGGTAACGCTCCCCGCGGGCCGTGTCGAGTTGGATGCCGCGGAGGTCGGTGGGCCGGGAGTTCCGCGGACCAGCCGCGCAGACTTCGAGAACTCGGTCGATCGATGCGTCGAGTACATCAAGGCTGGCGATGTCTTTCAGGTTGTTCCGTCGCAGCGATTCGAGCGGGTGAGCGAAGCGGATCCCTTTGATGTGTACCGCGCGCTTCGGGTCGTGAACCCGAGCCCGTACATGATCTACATGCAGTCGCCCGATGTTGTGCTCGTAGCGTCAAGCCCGGAGATCTTGTGCAGAGTCGTGGGTGATGTCGTGATCAATCGGCCACTGGCAGGTACCCGCGGGCGAAGTTCCGACGGTCTGGAGGATGCTCGTCTTGAGGAGGATCTCCTTGCAGATCAGAAGGAGCGGGCGGAGCACTCCATGCTGGTTGATCTTGCCCGCAACGACCTCGGGACGGTCTGCATCCCCGGAAGTGTCGCGATCGATCGGCTCATGGATGTCGAGCGATACAGCCATGTGATGCACCTGAGTTCTACCGTGACGGGCAGGCTTGCGCCGGGCAACGACTGCTGGGAAGCCTTGCGACGTTCGCTGCCGGTAGGAACCGTCAGCGGCGCGCCCAAGATCCGCGCCATGCAGATCATCGACGAACTTGAACCGGTCCGGCGTGGTCCCTACGCCGGCGGCATTGGCTGCGTGTCGTTCGGAGGGGATCTGGATATCGCGATTGCTTTGCGGACGATTGTCATTCCCGCGGCCAACTCAGGCCCTCCATGGTGTTATCACCTGCAGGCAGGGGCGGGCGTCGTACTCGACTCGGTGCCGTCGAAGGAGTACGAAGAGACGTTGAACAAGGCTGCTGCGCTTGGTCGGGCGATCGATTTGGCGGAGGGATCATCTTGACCGTCCGTGTTCGTATGAAACGCATTTCGCCCATGTGGTCGATGTTGATTGGACTGGCTGCCTTCGTGGTGATCGCGGGGGTGCTCCTCGTGTTGTTTGTGTTTCGACCGGTCACGTTTGCCTTCATTGTCGAGTCGCGACTTGCTGATGCCATCGGCGGCGATGTACGCATCGATGACATCGAGTGGCTCAGTGACTCCGATGTCGCTCTTCGCGGGGTGTCCGTGTCGGTGCCCGGCATGAGCGGACCGGCGGCCGAAGTCGTTCATATCGACCACATGACTGTGCAGTGGTCCGGTGGAATCGGTGACTTCCAGATCGATGACGTGCTCGTCCACGAGGCCGTCGTCAGATTGATGGAGCGTACATCCTGGGACCTGACGCTCGCGGATCTGCGTCCCTCGGAAGGTGGTCAGGCGATGCCCCCTTCCGCCGAAGGCGGCGGCGAACCAAATGTGTTTCCTCGGATCAGTCTTGAGTCTGTTCGCATCGAGAGTGGTGCGTTGCTGGACGGCCGATTCGTACTCAAGGGGGAGGCACGGTTTACCGGTGAGTTGGTGCCACTGCTCGATGGATCGGGGGGGCTGTCGTTCGTGATGGACGAAGTGGATGGCGGGACCGCGTCATTCAGCGGAACATATCTCCCCGACGATGACGATCTCTCCGCGACTGCAACGAATATCTCGCTCGACCGGGACTCTCAGCAACTCATTCCGTTCTGGACGATTCGCGAGTCCGCCGAACAATTGGACCTCACCGGAAACATCGATGAACTCACGATCGATCTCAAGCGAGGACATCCGGACAGAGCATCGATGTGGCTTGACGATGTTTCGATCAAACTCGATCCGGCTGTTCTTGGGATTGGGGATCATTTTTGGGAATCGTTCCTTGATGGTCGGATCCTCAAGCATGCCGAGCCTGTTCCTCTGAGACTCTTCGTGGAGCAGGGGCTGATCGAGTTCCGCGGTGATGAATTCGAGATCCGTGGATTGGAGGGGTATGTTGATCCGAAAGATCGTTATGGCGACTCGGTCAGAGTGCCGTATCTGGTTGATCTGTTGCTCGCCGAACTCACCGCGGTGGCCGCGCTTGACAATGTCGACGAGATGATGGCTGCGCTTGAGCAGGTTCCATTCAGTCTCCATGTCACCGCCAATGCTGTGAGATTCGACAAAGGTCGCATGGCTGTCGTGCCAGCCGAGGCCGCTCGCATTCTTGAGATGTTTCGTGTTCGTCAGTGTGATTTTCACATGGATATGCACTTCGATCGGATCGTCAATGGTGGACCAGTTGAAGAGGATGTGCGTTTGGATCTCGGCGATGGACGCGGTGCCTATGACCGATTTCCGTATCCACTTCATGATCTCCATGCAGTCATTGAAATTGACGATGATGACATCAGGATTGCCGATTTGACTGCGCAGGGAAGCGGGGATTCGAGGGTTTCGATTACTGGTCGGGTCGAGGCGACGAAGGGCAGGGATCTCGCGGTGCGAATTCAGGCCGGTGACGTACCGGTCGATCGCGTATTGCTCGAGGCGATGCCGCCTCGGGCCGAGGCGACGCTGCGGGATGTATTCACTCGTGAAAACGTCGCGGTGCCCGCTGGTCCCGGTGTGAAGCATCAAATCGTCGATCTCGACTTGACAGTCAAGCAGGATGATGCCGGGATCCTGACGATCGGCGGCGTGATTCCATTCGACCATCTCGAGATGACTTGGAGCGAATTCCCGCTCACGCTGTTGCTGGGCAAGGGGCGTTTGCGGTGGGACGAGGATCTGTACATGGAGGGGCCGGATGGCGGGCCGATTGATGTCCGAACTGCGGAAGGTGGCGGACTGGGCAGTTTCTTCGGCGTCATTTTGATTCCGCTTGGAGAAGGTCCAGGGGGCGGCTGGATCGAGTTCGACGTGGTTGATGAGCGAATCGACTCAAGTTTGCTCGAGGCATTGCATACCGTTTCAAATGGTGGTACATCATCTCTTTCGACTGGAAAGTTGGAGGGTGTTCTACAGGCCAAAGGTCGCGTGGAGATCGACGGGGATGAGATCGAATATGACATCGAAACGAGCATCCGCCGCGGTTCACTGGAGGTCACCCCCGAACTTGATGAACTGGCGGGATTGCAATTGGCCGGTCCTCTCGGTGGCGGTCACTTGCTCGATCTGGAGGGAAGCGTCAACATCTCCGACGCAGGTATCGAGTTGGTGCCCCTTGCGGTTCGGGCAGCCGGCGCCGACATCGTGTTGATGGGTACGCCGCGGGATGGGGGCGAACTTCGAGTTGATGCGACAGGTCTTCATGTCGGTCGCTGGTTGCTTCCGTACTTCCCGGATTCCGTCCGAGACGAGATGTCCGATCTCTGGAATGCGTGGGGGCCTTGGGGCAGGTTCGACGCGATTGTGCGGCTTGGTGGCGAAGTACTCAAGCCGATTTCGGTTGAACTCGCCGGGCTCGCCCTGGAGATCGACCCTCAGCAGCGAGTGAGCCTTCGGGATGGCAACATCATGTTCGCCGATGATGGCGCATCCTTTCAATCGGTGCTTCTCGAGATCGCCTCTGAATCGCTTCCGGCGATGCCTGTCGAAGTGCGTGGCCGGATTGCGACCGACGGCAGCGATGCCCAATTGCTCATCGATACGGATCGCCTGATGCTTGCACTTCCGCTTCTGAAGGATGTGCTCATGCTGTTCACCGGGGTCGAGGGGGGGCAGGTGTGGAAGTCCCTTGCCCCCGCGGGCGAAGTGAGACTTCAAGCCCAGTGGGAGGCCAATCGGGGCGTGGCATTCTGGCAGATCGAGTTGGAACCGCGGAAGCTTGAGGCAACTTGGCGGGATCGCCGGCTGGAGTTCTGCGATCAGGGCGGAAGTGCGATCTTTCTCCTTCCCGACATGGCTCGGATTGATCGTCTGGTCGGTACGGTCGGCGAGGCGGCGATTGATCTGACGGGACAAATCGGGTGGGAACCGGTGCGAATTGAAGTTGGTGGAGTCTACAGCGGTGGGCTTGGCGACGATCTGCTGTTGTCACTTGCCGGCTCCAAGTGGGAGGAGGTGCTCGCCATCATCGAACTCGAGGACGCTGGTCAGTCTCTCATCGATCCACTCGACATATCGCTTGAGGAAACCGGAGATGACTGGGACGGCACTGTTGATGGTCAGATCACACTGGATGGAGCGGCGGTGACAACCGGACTGCGGTTGGAGAATATTCACGCGGACATCAACTCCAGGATCACGCTTGCCTCTGGAGATGCGAACATCGATCTTCGAGTAGATCGTGCCTCAGCCACCATTCGAGATGCGTTTGCATCGAACGTTTCGGGAACCATCAAGAGCGACCCCACCGCTGATGCGCCGGGGCGTATTCGAATCGGCGAGTTGACCGGTGAACTCGGTGGCGGTCGTTTGGTCGTATCCGGTCAGGCCGGAGGCGTCGACGGCGAGTGGTCCTCCGCAGTACTGCTCTCAAACGCGAGATTGGCCCGGTTGTTTCCCGCCGCAAAAACACTGGACAAGCCGCCCTCGACCGGAGAGGTTGACGCCACGTTGCACTTGCGGGGCCGAGCCGGTGCTTCAGAAGAGACTACGGGTGTGGGCGTATTCCGGGTGACGAAGGGACACCTGCAGACGCTTCCAGCAATCGTGGCGATTCAGCAGGTCCTGCATCTCTCCTCGCCGGTGGTGGGTGCGATCTCCTTTGTCGATGTCGACTTCTTCCTCCATGGTGGGCAGGCCACCCTTGAGCACATAATGCTGGCCAGTGGTCCGTTCGGCGAGGGCGGGTTCAGTTTGCGCGGCAAGGGGATTCTTGATCTCGAAACCATGGATGTCCGGGCGAAACTCAAGCCACGGGGTGCTTGGCCAATCGTGCGAGATATCATTGGTGCAGTGCAAGACCAGTTCTACGAGATTTCAATGGAGGGCCCGGTGGGGGATCCCGAGGTCGAGGTGGTCGCGTTTCCGGGTCTGAGCCGAGGGGACTAGGAGCCGCTCAGAAACTGCCGAGACACCCACTGTCGGTGGCGTGAATCCCCCTGCGTGGTACCTGGCCCCCTTGGGCTACAATGGGGTGCTCCATGGATAGAACCCCTCCCCGTCCCAACGCAGTGCGTGAAGGACTCCGACGGCACGTCGAGTCGTTTATCGCCGAACTGTCACCTGATGTGCCCGAGGACTATCGTCGGCACGCCGAAGATCTCGTCCGCACGGCGATCCGGCTGCTTGATGATGGAAGTGACGAGGGACAACTTCGGCTCGTCAGCCGGGCCGTCCGTGAAATCCGGCATTCTTGGATCCTTTTCAACCAATACCGAGGAACTCGGAAAGTCACGATCTACGGATCGGCTCGCACTCCGGAGGATCATTCCGACTACATCGCGGCGAAGGACTTCAGCGGCTTGATGGCTCGCCACGACTGGATGACCATCACCGGTGCCGGCGACGGCATCATGAAGGCCGGTCACGAGGGGCCGAGCCGGGAGTCGATCTTCGGCCTTCGAATCCGGCTTCCATTCGAGACATCCGCAAACGCCGTGATTACGGGAGACCCCAAGCTCGTCAGTTTCCGCTACTTCTTCACACGCAAGTTGATGTTCATGGCGCATGCGGATGCTGTTGCCGTGTTTCCAGGCGGCTTTGGAACGATGGATGAGTTGTTCGAGTGTCTTACGCTCATTCAAACCGGCAAGTCCAACGTCATTCCGGTGGTGCTGCTTGAGGGTACGGGCCGCGACTACTGGGAGGACTGGCTTGCCTTCATCACCGAGCACCTGTGCGACAACGGTTGGATCAGCACGGAAGATCTGTCACTGCT
>JASMMN010000071.1 GCA_030748155.1 Phycisphaerales bacterium | reverse complement strand
CCGATGATGAGGCCCGCGATGGCAAAGCCTCTTGGATCACGCCGCATCGCGACCGCGCCCATGATGGCGGCGACAGGGGAAAGAATGCCAGCGGAGAACAATCCGACCAAAGACACGATGAATGCCGCAAGTCCAAGCCCGTTCTGTTCAGGCGGCTCATAGCCCGTTTCGGGCGAAAGTTGAGCACTCATCGTTTCAGTGCCTTGTTGAGTTGCCTTTCATTGGCGCAGATCTTGAAGACCTTGTCAAGCTTGACCATGCGAAGCAGTTGATCGAGTTCACTCGCAACGTTGGCAAGTACGACCTTCATCTTCCGTCCAGCGGCGCGGCTGCGCGCATCGACGAGCATGCCGATGCCCATGCTGCTCATGAACGTCACTTCCTTCATATCGATGACCAGCCACTTGAATCCACTGAGATCTGCAAACGCGTCTTCGAATGCGGTCGAGAGGATCTCAGATTCACGTTGGCTGATGGTCGGCGTGTGAATCGAAGCTACGAACGCATCGTCGTCCGACGTGAAACGAATGAACAAACTGGCACTGGTGTCGTTGACGGGTCACCTCCCCCCTCGGTAATCAGCAGAGCCGTACTTTACGTTGTAGGCGAAATGGATGTCAACAATGTATCCAGATCCCGCAGCATCTCAGAGGCATTTTGGTATCGATCGGTCGGATCCTTTGCCATGGCTGTCGAGATGATCGAGGCAACATCCTCGGGAAGATCCGGGATGATGTCGCGTGGATCCGGGATCGGCGATTCGCGATGATGCCTGAGTACCTCACGGACATCACTTGAGCCGTGGAATGGCGGCTGCCCGGTGAGCAGGTGGAACCAGGAGGCACCCATCGCATAGAGATCGCTCCGGTGATCAACCAGTTTGCCGCAACATTGCTCCGGACTCATGTAATGCGGGGTGCCGATGATGTGGTCGGTCCCGGCGATGTCGGTCGTGTTGGGTGCGAGGACCAGACCGAAGTCACTGAGTTTGGCAATACCTGTGTCGTCGATCAGGATATTGTCCGGTTTGATGTCGCGGTGGATCATGCCGCGCTGGTGCGCAGCCTTCAGTCCACAGCAGGCATCGCGGAGAATACGTGTCGCGGTGAGAAGATCCACTGGTCCGGAGTTCTTGAGTAATGCATAGGAAGTTCCGCCGGTGCAGTGTTCCATCACCAGATACAGGGCACCATCATGATCGCCTACATCATGGATGGCTACGGTGTTGGGATGACTGAGTTTCGCCATCGTCCTTGCCTCCTGCATGAACTGGCGGCGGAGCAGTGGGATGCGGGCTGAATCTGGTCCCAGCAACTTGATGGCGACACTGCGATCGAGCAATTCATCGAGCCCGTCGAGAACGAAGCCCTGGCTTCCCGTTCCGAGTACCGCTGTAACACAGTAACGACCGATCTCGGTTCCAACGAAGGCTTCCGCGCGAATAGAGCGGTCCTTGGGAAGAATGCTGGTACTCATGCCCGCCGAACTCGGAAGCAGTGTCGGGAGGAAGGTGGCCGTTCCGGGCTGCGCAATGATGGTGGCGGCGAGGTTGAGTTCGCGATCGACTTCAAAGAACGCCTCTGCGAGCGTCAGAGCGCATCGAGGCGCCAGTTGCAAGGCCTTGACCTCGCTTGCTGCGGTGAATGGGCCGTGGCGGTGATTGAGTATCTGCGCGACACCGATGATGACACCCTCTTCGTTACGAAGCGGAATGGACAGCAATGAGCGTGTTCTGAAGCCGGTCGCTTCATCAAAGCGAGGGTTGAACCGCGTGTCTTCATGGGCGTCCGGGATGTTGATGAGATGACCAAGTCGCATACACGCGCCCGCGAGTCCTTCTCCGGCCGGCATGCGAATTAGCGGATTGCTATCTCCGCTGGTCATGCCGTGGGCTACGACCGTGAGCAGTTCGTTGGTGGTTTCGTCAAAGCGGTAGACCGATGCACGTTCTGCGTTGAGTCCATCCCGCAGCGCGTCGCAGATCGCATGGAGTTTGCCAGCGCCGCCCGTGGCTTCCCGAAGCGTGCGATCGAGTTTGGGTAGATCCAGTACGTCGGGACCTCGTGAATCAAGAAGCCCTTGTGACTGCAAATCGAGAATCGCCGAGACGCGGGCCACCAGCATCGCAGGGCTGATCGGTTTGGTCAGATAATCGTCGGTGCCCCGTTCAAGTGCTTTGACGATCTGTTCGGGCTGATCGCGACCAGAGATGATGATCGTCGCGATGTGGTGTTCATTGGGACGCTGCTGCACCTCCCGAAGGACATCGAATCCTGAGCCTTCGGGGGTCTCGGCTTCGGTGATGATCAAATCAAACCTACCCGAACCAAGCATGTCGATTGCCTCATTGGCGGTTCGGCATGTGGCTACGGCGTGGCCCCGACCGACAAGATGCACCTCAAGCATGCGGCGAACCGCTGCGTTTGGATCGACGATCAAAATGGATCGCTGCTCGCCCACGGCAGGCATGGTACGTACCATCGCGGCATGCGACCGGTATCACATGGAGGCGGATGGCGGTCGATCGTGTATGCACTGCGATCGGCCCGAAAAACAGGCGGCATCGTTCGGATGTGGCGTGCCCTGCGATCCCGCAATGCCTGCAAGACTTGCGCGTTGGGCATGGGAGGCCGCCAAGGCGGGATGGTCAACGAGGCGGGGCGATTCCCGGAGGTTTGCAAGAAGTCGGTTCAGGCGATGGCTGCCGACCTTCAGGGGGCCATCAGTGAATCGGCGATCGATACGCCGTTTGCAACTCTGGAATGCATGACGTCGCGCGAGCTCGAACACCTCGGCCGATTGACCATGCCACTGATGGCGACATCGCTCGATGACCGGTTTCACCGCGTGAGTTGGGATGAGGCGATCAGCCGCGCTTCCCGGGCCATCGAACGCACGGATCCATCTCGATCCTTCTACTACTTCAGCGGCCGCTCTTCAAATGAGGCTGGATTCCTGTTGCAGTTGTGTGCGAGGCTGCGGGGCACCAACAACATCAACAACTGTTCTTATTACTGCCATCAAGCATCAGGAGTCGGGCTTGCCAGCATGATCGGCTCCGGAACGGCCACCGTCGTACTTGATGATCTCGGTCAGGCCGATCTGGTCATGATTTTCGGCGCGAATCCAGCGAGCAATCATCCTCGATTCATGCGAAGCCTGGTGGAACTGCGGCGACGTGGCGGGAAGGTGATCGTGGTCAACCCGCTTTGTGAGCCGGGGCTGGTGCGGTTCAAAATCCCGAGCGATGTCCGCAGCATGTTGAAGGCTTCTCGGATTGCCGATGTGTATGTACAGCCCCACGTGGGCGGCGATGCGATGTTCATGGTCGGTGTGATGAAAGATCTGATCGAACGTGATGCAATCGACCGCGATTATTTGGATGCGCACACCGAGGGATGGGACGCCTGGGAGTCACGCATCAATTCAATTTCTTGGGATGACATCACAGCGTCAAGCGGTGTTCCCCGCGAGACGATCAATGTTGTCGCCGATTTGTATGCAAGATCCCAGAAGGCCATTTTCGCGTGGGCCATGGGCCTGACGCATCATGTATCGGGCGTTCAGATCGTGCAGATCCTCGGCTCGCTCGCGGCCTGCCGCGGAATGCTTGGTCATCCAGGCTGCGGTTTGCTCCCGCTTCGAGGGCACTCCAATGTACAGGGCATCGGGAGCATGGGGGTGGTGCCTGCGCTCAAGGAGGCCTACTTCGAGGCGATGCGAGAACGATGGGGTGATGTCATCCCGAGCGAGCAGGGACTTGACACGATGGCGAGCATGGAGGCAGCCCACAATGGCGAGATTGACCTGGCGGTGTGCCTTGGTGGCAACCTCTTCGGGAGCAATCCGGATGCACACTTTGCGGCCGAAGCCATACATCGAATCGGAACCGTGGTGCATCTCAATACCACGCTGAACTCCGGCCATGTGCTGGCCCGAGGGCGCGAAACGATCATCCTGCCGGTCTTGGCACGGGACGAGGAACCACAGGCCACGAGCCAGGAGAGCATGTTCAACTTCGTACGGGTCAGCGAAGGGGGTCTTGCGCGGCACGATGGCCCTCGCGCAGAATCCGAGGTCATAGCCGACCTGTTTGAGCATGTGCTCCCCCCGGAAAGCCCGATCGACATCAACACGATGCGAAGTCACGCGGAGATCCGTTCAGCCATCGCGAAGGTCGTGCCAGGCTACAAGAGCATTGACGCGGTTGATGCAGGGGGCGACGAATTTCAGATCGAAGGCCGGACGTTCCATGCGCCGACGTTTGCCACGCTCTCGGAACGCGCCGTCATTCACGATGTCGAGGTCCCGGTTCCGGCAACGCTTGCTGATCGAGAGGTCCGGGTGGCGACGGTTCGAAGTGAGGGGCAGTTCAACACGGTGGTGTACGAGGAAGAGGATGTCTATCGTGGGATTCCCCGCCGTGATGCCATTCTGCTCAGTCGCGAGGACATGATGCGATGGGGCATCGGGACCGCAGAGACGGTGGTCGTATCAACCACCGCTGGCGAAATGGAAGTTGTGGCCTGCGAATTCGACATCAAACCGGGAAACGCGGCGATGTACTTCCCCGAATGCAACATCATCGTGCCGCGGGATGTTGATCCCGTGAGTCGGACACCCGGATTCAAGGGGTTCGTGGCGGGCGTACGTCCGGCATGAAGGCCGTTACCGCTTGCCGACCAGCAGATCCGCCCGCACCTCGATGCCCTGCACGCGGCTGCGAAGCGCTTCGCGGTTGGGCGCGTATTGCTCGGCGATCTTGAGATCCACAAAGTCATTCTCGACGAGGCGGGCGAGACTGGTCGTGAAGTCGTGCATGCCCAACTCCTTGTTCGAGCACAGGACGGCATGCAGATCTTCCTCATGTCCCTCGCGAATACAGTCCACAACGGTCGGTGTACTCAGCAGCACTTCGGTGGCCGGAACGCGCTGCACGTCATCTTTGACGGAAGGCAAGAGCCGCTGCGCCATGATCGCCTTGAGCCCGATGGCGAGGCTTGATCGGATGAAGGCGTGATCCGTGGTCGGGAAGAACTCGAGAATGCGGGCAAAAGCCTGCATCGTGTCGGCCGTATGCAGGGTGCAGAACACGAGGTGCCCCGTCTCGGCAGCTTGAATGCCGGCCAGCATCGTCTCGCGGTCTCGCAGTTCACCGATCATCAGGACATCGGGGTCTTGCCGAACGGCGGATCGCAACGCGGTCGGGAAGTCGGGCACGTCGATGCCGATCTCCCGCTGGCTGATGTAGGACAGAGCCGGCTTGAACATGAACTCCACCGGATCTTCGATGGTGATGATGTTGCAGTGCCGACCATGGTTGATGTGATCGATCATCGCGGCGAGCGTTGACGACTTGCCGCTTCCGGTGACGCCGCAGATGATGACGAGTCCTTCATAGGCTTTCTCGGTCACCTCGTGGTAGACAGGCGGGAGGTGCAGTTCCCCGAAGTCGGGGATCTCCGGCTGCACGCGGCGAATCGCGGCATGCAGCGTTTCGCCCGACTGGAAGATGCTGCAGCGGTATCGCTGATCGTGCTCGTCGCGATGTGAGAAGTCAACGCCACCGTTGTCTTCGAGTGCCATGGCCAGATCGGCCGGGACCAGGTTCATCAGCATGGTGCGGGTATCGGCCGGGCTCAGTGGCGGCGACTGAATCGGGTGCAGCACCGAGGCAATTCGGTACACCGGGGACGAGCCCGGCTTGATGTGCAGGTCGCTGGCATCGTGGTCCCGCATGGCCCTGAGCAGGCGATGCATGTCGAGATGGTCACTCATAGGTTGCCTCCTTTCCGCGTGGCGGAGGGCCTTTCTGCACCAACACTGTACACACTATGTTGCCGCAGGCGGTTCAGGAAACCAGATCTTCTGGCGAATTGACGTTCCGAATCTCGCGAATCGGCGGGGAGGGAAGCGACTCGACGTCGATGGTGCTCAGCCACCCGCCGACCGACCGCCGCCCCGAGTCTAGGAAGTCCGAAATACTTTGGAGTACCGAGACATCGATGGCCAGCGGAAGTTGCAGCGGCGTAGACGGATTCGCCGGATCAGCGAGCACAGCGATCGTCGCTGCTGAGCCAGCCAGTTGTCTGGCCGTCGCAGTTTTCAGGTCGGGCATGTCACAGGGAAGCACAAGCCACCGACCGGCTCTGCCGCTGGTGAGGATTGCTTCAATGCCGGCGAGCGGTCCAAGGCCTGCGTGGCGGGCGAGATCGGGAATGTGTTCCACGCCCGGCATGGCATCGCCGGGTCCCGACACGACCACGTAGTCGCAGCAGTCGCGAGCCAATTCGATCGCCCGTTGCCCCATCGCCGTTCCGCCGAGGTCAACATGTTGTTTAGGCGAGCCCATCCGTGTGCTGCTGCCACCCATGAGGACAGCGGCGGCGATCTGGATCGACGGCGTTTGATTGGTCATGGACTGAGCGTATCAGGCCGCCCGCGGCCCATCATCCCCGGCATCGAACCAGCCGAGGCATCTGAGCTGTATGGCGAGGGCTTTGATGTTCCGATCACATCTGCGGCGAAGTGATCGCTGCCGCTGCGTGGGTGATTCCATGGCGCGTGCCTTCTCAGTGGGGAACGGCAGTGGGCCGAGTGGGTCGAGTCGGAGATGGTCGTAGATACGAATCATGGGAGAAACCCCAGTATGGGGCCATTCAAGAAGATCGGCCGGCTGTGGGTGGCAATTCAGGCTTCTTGAGGAATCTGCGTGGCATCCTTTCCCGCCGCCGTGGCAGCGGCATGATCCGCACAGGCCAACGTCCGATAGACACGCGGAGTGCTACGATGCGAGGTTCGATGACCATGCTCAGTACGGATACAGCGATCCGATGTTCGGATCCGAAGGTGGCGGCGATTGCCGAAAAAGTCCACCGTGGAGACCGGCTGACGTGTGGAGACGGATTGGCCCTCTATGAGGCGCCCGATCTCTGGTCAGTGCTCGATCTGGCGAACCTCGTGCGGCTGCGGATGCACGGAAATATCGCTTGGTACAACGTGAATCGCCACCTCAATTACACGAACATCTGCGCTCTCTCCTGCCACTTCTGCGCCTTCCACCGCAAGCGCGGAGACGACGGGGCTTACGAGTACACCATCGACGAGATTCGCGCCGAAGCCAGAACCGCCGCTGCGGCCGGTGCGACCGAAATGCACGTCGTCGGCGGTCTGCATCCGTGGCACCCCTTCGAGTTCTACACCGACATGCTCCGGGCCATCCACGAGGAGGCGCCGCGACTGCACATCAAAGCCTTCACGGCGGTCGAGATCGTGCATCTTGCCAGAATCTCGAAACGTGGCGGCGACGGGAGTGACGGTATCCGCGAAATCTTGTTGGAACTGCAGGCGGCTGGTCTTGGATCACTTCCCGGGGGCGGAGCCGAGGTGTTTGATGATCGCGTTCACGACGAAGCGTTCAAAGGCAAGATTCGCGGCGACGCATGGATGGATGTGCACCGCATCGCGCACGAACTGGGTATCCACAGCAACGCAACCATGCTGTATGGGCATTTGGAGGGCCGCATGGAACGCTTGCGGCACATGGAACTGCTACGCAGTCAGCAGGACGCGACGCTTCTGGCATGGGCGAGGCAGCAGGGTATTGCTACCGGAGACACGCAAGTCGTGTTGAGCGGCCCCGATGAGTGCTACCCGAACCTGCGGCTCCCTACCGTCGACACCTGCGGCACCGGCTACTACCAGACCTGTATTCCACTGCCCTTCATCCCCGATGACAGCGTGCTTGAACGCCTGTACGGACCGACCGGGCTCGAGAATATGCGCACGCTCGCGATCGCCCGGCTCATGCTCGACAATATCCCCCACATGAAAACCTTCTGGATCATGCAGACCCTGCCTGCCTCGCAGCTCATGCTCGAAATGGGCGGCGCCGATGACATCGATGGAACCGTCGTGTGGTATGACATCACCAATGTCGAAGGTGAAGGCACGCATCAGGAAGTGACGGCACAGGATCTCCGCCGCGTGATGTTGGAGTCCGGCTTGGAACCGATAGAGCGGGACACCCTCTATCGCCGCGTCACACGAAATGGCGCCGAGTGGTCGGTCTGCTAATTCGCCAAGGCGCCAGTGGTGGCCTGCTGCCCGGCATCAATGACCTGCCGGAGTACTTCGGCCAGCGCCACATTTCGAGGATTGGCTTCGACGATTGGCTGAAGGACGAGCGCGGCGTGCCGCGTTCGGTCCGGCACGAGGTTCATGACATCAAGGTCGGCGTGGACCTCGATGAGTGAGCCGAGGTATTTCTCGACATCGCTTCGGGCAGCCACATCGTTTGGATTCAGGCTGCACCGCAGTACGATGATGCGCCATCCACTGTCAATAGCCCGCACGGATTCATCGGGGAGTGGGATCAACATGGCAGACCAGCCGACGAAGTAATGACTCCACCCGAGATCGCGATGAGCAATCATGCTCTGTGGCTGGGCATCGTGCCGTGCCTGGAAGATGTCACGGGATTGGCGGAAGTGCTCGATCGCGTGGTGGGGATCATCATCGGCCACGACGAGTCCGACCCTTCGAAGGGCGTGTGCGTGGTCGGCTTGCGCGCGTTGGTTGTCCGGAAAGCGTTCAGCCAGTGCGGACAGCATTTTCAAGCCCCGCGTCCAGGCGCGTTTGGCAAGCGGGAGATCATCCATGTCGTAGCGGATGTCACCCTGATCCAGCAGTGAAAGACCCCGAACACGCGTTGCGGCGAAGCTCTTGGGATCACCATCCTTGATGGTTTCGAGCAATTGGCCTGTGGCCTCCAACGCAGTGACGGCTTCGGTCAGGTGGTCGAGTCTCTGATGCATGAGCGCTTCGCGGCGATACATCAGAGCGACTTTGAATTTCGATTCTGTGTCGGTTGGATCGCCCGAGGCAATATCCTCCCAGACAGCCCGCGCGGCGCGGATGTCCTGAACCGCTTGCTCGAGTTCTCCGATGTTTCCGCGTGCTGTTCCGCCGCGAATCTCAGCAATCTCAAAATAGGCATCGGCAAGCGTTTCAAGATCGTTGCGATTGACCTCGCCTAGTTCCCGTTGTTCCGAGAAATAGGTTACGACTTTGGAGGCGAGTTGTAACTTCGGCTCGATGGCCCCCTCAAGATCCCGCACCTCGTGGAACGTGTCTCGTAGGAGGGAGCGATGCAGATCCTTGGCCTGCAGAAGTCGATCTTCGGCAAGATCCCGCTGTGATGCCACTTCAATAGTAGCCTGTTTGAGTTTGACGTTGAGATCGGCCGCTCGCGACCACGCGATGCCCGTGGCAATGAGGCCGCCGGTGATGGCCAATACGACCGCCGCTGCCGCCGTGACCACCGTGCGATGCCGACGGGCAAACATACGGGCCTGATAAGAGAGGGTGGGTGGCCGCGCTTCGATCGGATCGTGCCGCAAGTAGTGCTGGAGATCCCGCCGCAGTCCATCGGCCGAGTCGTACCGTCGATCTGCCCGCTTCTCAAGCGCTGTGAGCGTAATGGTTTCCAAGTCACCGCGGATGATGCGGGTAATCGTGCTGGGTCGTCGAGGCGGCTCTTCGCGAATAACCCTGATGGCTTCGAGCATGGCCTGCTTTTTGATGTCATAGGGAAGTTCTCGACAGAGCAGTTCATACAGAATGACGCCGAGCGAATATACGTCGGCGCGAGTATCAACTTCACTTGGATCGCCAAGGCACTGCTCTGGGCTCATGTACTGCAGTGTGCCGATGAGTTGTCCGACACTGGTTTGCAGTGTTGTGACGGCCAGGTCGGCATCCGTTGCCCGCGCGACGCCAAAGTCAATGATCTTGGGGTTGCCCCCGCGGTCCACGAGAATATTGTCCGGTTTCAGGTCTCGGTGAATGATGCCCTTCTGGTGACCATGGTGTACTGCA